>NZ_JAPDUI010000023.1 GCF_025980345.1 Arenimonas sp. GDDSR-1
GGTGGTGCCGGTGAAGTACAGGTGGTGGAAGGTGCCGAGGATGCCGCCGGCCATGAACACGATGGTGGCGAACAGCACGTTGACGGTGGCGGTCTTGCCGCGCACCAGGCCGAGCTTGACGAACAGGAAGCTCATCACCGCCACGGCGAACACCTCGAAGAAGCCTTCGACCCACAGATGCACCACCCACCAGCGCCAGTATTCCACCATGGAGAGGTGCGTGTGCTCGCCCCACATCAGGCCGGCGGCGTAGAACATGCCGATGGCCACGGTGGACAGGAACAGCAATCCGACGATGGAGGACATTTCGTCCTTGCGGCGCAGCGCCGGCCACAGCGCACGCCCCATCAGCAGCAGCCAGACCATCAGGCCGACGAACAGGAAAGCCTGCCAGAACCGGCCGATATCGACGTATTCCCAGCCCTGGTGACCGAACCAGAAATTATTGGCCAAGCCGAGTTTCTGCATGACCGCAAACCATTGGCCGGTGAAAGCGCCGATCACGATGATCAGCAGACAGGTGAACAGGAAATTGACCCCGGCGCGCTGGAATTTGGGTTCAACCCCGGAAATCGCCGGTGCGATGTACAGACCGGTGCCGAGCCAGGCCGTGGCGATCCATAAAACGGCCAACTGCGTATGCCAGCTTCGGGTCAGTGAGTACGGCAGTACTTCGGCCAGATTGAAGCCGTAAAAATTCTGGCCTTCGACCTGGAAGTGCGCAGTGAATGCACCGAGCAGGATCTGCACCAGAAACAGGGCCAGAACCACCCAGAAGTACTTCGCGGTCGCCTTCATCGAGGGCGTGATGTTCAGGCCGCGCAGCGGATCGGTTGCCGGCGGCGTCGGGGCCCCTTCCCGGCCGTGATACACCGCGTAGTGCCAGCCGAGCAGGGCGATACCGGCAATCATGAACAGCACGCTGAACACCGTCCACAGGAAGGTACTCGACGTGGCCTGGTTGCCGACGGTCGGGTCATACGGCCAGTTGTTGGTATAACTGACCTCCTGGCCGGGGCGATGGGTCACCGCTGCCCAGGAGGTCCAGAAAAAGAAAGCACCCATTTGCCGGCGGTGTTCGGCGGTATCCACCGTGCCTTCCTTCATGGCATAGGTTTCGCGCAGCGAAGCGCTAGTCGGATCGCTGCTGAATACCGATTCGTAATGGCCGGCCACGGCGGCAATGGCCTTGGCCCGCTCCTCGCTGATGGTCAGTGTTCCGGTAGCCGCATCGAAGCGGTTGCCGCGGATATCCGGCTGCAGTTCGGCCTTGAGTTTGGCCTGCTCGCCCGCGCTCAGATCAACGAAGGCCTTGTTGAATTGTGCCCGTGCCCGCAAATCCAGCCAGGCTTCGGATTCACGGTGAAGCCAGTCCGCGCTCCAGTCCGGGGCGACCAGGGCGCCATGCCCCCAGATTGATCCCAGTTGCTGTCCGCCGATGCTCTGCCAGACCTGCCGACCGGTTTCGATATCGCTGCGGGTGAAAACCGTCCGCCCGCTTTCGGTAACAACCTGTTCGGGAATGGGCGGCTGCTGCCGGTGGATTTCGCCACCCATCCAGAGCAATACACCGAAGCCGACGGTCAACAGCAACCCCAGCCCGATCCATAAACGTTTCGTGGTATCCATGACACAGTCCTTTCATTCGGGATGCGTCATGGTCGCCTTTGCATCAAGGCGGCTGCATTGATGTAGGTCAAGCCGTATTCAAATGCGCAGGACCGGCTTGGCCAATGCCTCCAGTTCATCCCGTTTGGCGAGATGGAACTCGCGCCGGTCCACTTCGATCAGGCCGTGGTCCTGCATCCTGCGAAGCACCCGGCTGACCGTCTCCGGGGCTAGGCGCAGGTAATTGGCCATATCGGTCCGGCTCATGGTCAGCAGCAGATGGCTGGCCGAAAATCCGCGTGCGGCGTATCGCCGGGAAACCGAAATCAGGAAAGCGGCCAAACGCTGTTCGGCGCTGTAATCGCCGGCCAGCAGAGCCGCCTTGTTGATGTCCTGCGACAACAGGCGGAACAGGTGCGCCTGCAGGCCCGGCATCTTGCCGGCCAGAACCGCCATTTTCGGGAAGGAAAATCGGCACAGCATGACCGTATCCAGCGCCACCACATTGCAGGGATACTTGTTCTGGTGGATGGCGTTCAGGCCGACTACTTCCCCAGGGAAAAAGAAACCCAGAACCTGCGCATCGCCATTGCTGTCGATGACCGTGGTTTTTACCGTGCCGGCGCGCACCGCGGCGATGGCCTTGAAATCATCGCCTTCGCGGAAGATCACGTCGCCTTCGTGGAAGGGGCCGATGTGCTCGACCAGCACATGCAGGTCCATCAGCGCCGATTTGTCGTAGCCTTCCGAAAGACAGGCCTGCGAAAAGGCACAGGTGCTGCAGAAACGCAGGGCATCGCCGTCATCGGCGGGTGCAGGCTGCTTGCGGAACGGGGTATAGCTCATTGCCTTCCCGCAGGGTCGTGGCTCATGGGTTTGGCGGCAGGGGGCCTGGTTGGATTATGCATGCCTCAATTATAGCCAAGTTGCGGCGGAATCCGGCTCTTTATGGTCTAATACGCACTCAAGCAGGGGTGCCGGACGGCTGAGACATACCCTTAGAACCTGATGCGGTTAGCCCCGCCGGAGGGAGCTTCGGACTCGATCATCGGGCCGCCTGCGTTCATTGCCCGAGGATTCCCGTGAACGCGCAACTCAATCCGCTGCAACAGCAGGCCCAGACCCTTTCCGAATCGGTGACCGCGCCGATTCCCGGCTCCCGCAAAATCCATGTCGACGGCTCGCGCCCGGACATCCGCGTGCCGATGCGCGAAATCGCGCTGTCGCCGACCCCGAAGCTGTTCGGCGAAGACATCAACCACCCGTTCTGCGTGTACGACACCTCCGGTCCGTACACCGATACCGCCGTGACCATCGATCTGCTCGCCGGGCTGGCGCCGGTGCGCGCGGCCTGGATCGCCGAGCGCGGTGACAGCGAAATCCTGGCCGGCCTGAGTTCCGAGTTCGGCCGTGCCCGCGAACGTGACGGCGCGCTCGACGGCGTCCGCTTCGGCAACCGGCCACCGCCGCGGCGCGCGTTGGCCGGCGGCAACGTCAGCCAGATGCATTACGCCCGCCGGGGCATCATCACGCCGGAAATGGAATACATCGCCATCCGCGAGAACCAGCGCATCGACGCCATCCGCGAAGCGCATCTGCTGCGCCAGCACCGCGGCGAGAATTTCGGCGCCAGCATTCCGCAGAAAATCACCCCGGAATTCGTGCGCAGCGAAGTGGCGCGCGGACGCGCGGTGATTCCGGCCAACATCAACCACCCGGAACTGGAGCCGATGATCATCGGCCGCAACTTCCTGACCAAGGTCAATGCCAACATCGGCAATTCGGCGGTGTCCTCCGGCATCGCCGAGGAAGTGGAAAAACTGGTCTGGTCGATCCGCTGGGGCGCGGACACGGTGATGGATCTGTCGACCGGCAAGAACATCCATGAAACCCGCGAGTGGATCCTGCGCAATTCACCGGTGCCGATCGGCACCGTGCCGATCTACCAGGCGCTGGAGAAGGTCGATGGCCGCGCCGAGGAACTGACCTGGGATATCTTCCGCGATACCCTGATCGAGCAGGCCGAGCAGGGCGTGGACTACTTCACCATCCACGCCGGCGTGCTGCTGCGCTACGTGCCGATGACCGCCAAACGCGTCACCGGCATCGTCTCGCGCGGCGGTTCGATCATGGCCAAGTGGTGTCTGGCGCACCACAAGGAAAATTTCCTGTACACGCATTTCGAAGACATCTGCGAGATCATGAAGGCCTACGACGTCAGCTTCTCGCTCGGGGACGGCCTGCGGCCGGGCTCGATTGCCGATGCCAACGACGAGGCCCAGTTCGGCGAGCTGGAGACCTTGGGTGAACTGACCCAGATCGCCTGGAAGCACGACGTACAGACCATCATCGAAGGCCCCGGCCATGTGCCCATGCACCTGATCAAGGAAAACATGGACAAGCAGCTGCGCGAGTGCGGCGAAGCGCCGTTCTATACGCTCGGCCCGCTGACCACCGACATCGCCCCGGGCTACGACCACATCACCAGCGCCATCGGCGCGGCCATGATCGGCTGGTACGGCACCGCCATGCTCTGTTACGTGACCCCGAAGGAGCATCTCGGACTGCCCAACAAGCAGGACGTGCGTGAAGGCCTGATGGCCTACAAGATCGCCGCGCATGCCGCCGATCTGGCCAAAGGCCATCCGGGCGCGCAGGCGCGTGACAACGCGCTGAGCAAAGCCCGTTTCGAATTCCGCTGGGAGGACCAGTTCAACCTCGGTCTGGATCCGGAGCGCGCGCGCGAATACCATGATGAGACCATGCCCAAGCAGGCACATAAAGTCGCGCACTTCTGCTCGATGTGTGGCCCGCACTTCTGTTCGATGAAAATCAGCCAGGATGTGCGCGAGTTCGCCGACCAACAGGATGTGGCGAAGGGCATGGCCGAGAAATCGCAGGAATTCCTGGCGCAGGGTGCCGAGGTCTATCGTCCGGAGTGATATCCTAGACAGGCGCCGTTCGGCGCCCGATTCCGGAACCGTCCGTCCATGAAACTCGATTATCCGTTCATCCAGCTGCCGCTGACTTTCGATGCCGACCGCCTGTTGAAAGAGGTCTCCGCCATCGATGCCTCGGCCTGGCAGCCGCACCCGCAGGGCTATGCCGGCAATTTCGCGATGACCCTGATCACGCCGAACGGCATCAACAACAACGACGAAATGTCGGGCCCGATGATGCCGACGGACTACCTGAAAAGCTGTCCGTACCTGATGGAAGTGCTGCGCTGCATCGGCGGCGTCTGGGGCCGTTCGCGCCTGATGAAATTATCCGGACAGGCCGAGGTCACGCCCCATATCGATACCAATTACTACTGGCGCGAGCGCATGCGCGTGCATGTGCCCATCGTCACCCAGCCCAGCGTGCGCTTCTACTGCGGCGAGCAGGACATGCACATGCCGGCCGGGGAATGCTGGATCTTCGACACCTGGAGCATGCACAACGTCGTCAACGATGCCAGCGAAGAACGCATCCATCTGGTCGCCGACACCGTCGGCGGCGAGGAATTCTGGCAGTGGTTCCGCGCCGGCCGCCCGCTCGGCATGGATATTCCCGGCTGGAGCCCGCAGCACATTCCGGTGTTCCACCGCGAGCCGCCGCCGCTCCGGCTGGAGACGCAGAATCTTCCCGAGGTGATGACGCCCTGGGAAATGCGCGAACACTTCAGTTTCCTGTTCAATGAGGCAGCCCCCCATCCGGACCTGCAAGCACTTTCTGCAATCACCTACGATTTGACGCTGGCTTGGCAGGCGCTGTGGACGGAATGCGGCAGCAATCCTGCTGCCTACCCGCGATACGCGAGACTCCGAGACGACTTCATACAGACTTTGGGCCGTTTCGAGTACCTGCAATTGAGAAGCGGTTATCCGCTGACAAGAGGAATTATCCAAGGACTGATGCTGCACTGCCTGAAGGATGCCAAACGCACGTTCAAGGAGCACCGCGATACCGGCCGGGAATCGCCGGCATCACGGCCCGAGGCCGGCGGACGCATCGAGCGTCCGGTCATTCTGGTCAGCGCCCCCCGTTCGGGTTCGACCATGTTCTTCGAGGCGCTGGAGAAAAGTCCGGATCTGTGCAGCATCGGCGGCGAGAGCCACGGCCTGATGGAGAGCATCAGTATGCTGCATCCGGGCTCGCGCAACTTCGATTCCAATGTGCTGGCCGCCAAGCATTGTTCGCAGGACATCGCGCGCGAACTGCGGTTCCGTTTCTGGGAGAGCGCTTTCAGGCCGGACGGTACCAAGCCCGGAAATGGAGCGCCGATGCGGCTGCTGGAAAAGACTCCGAAGAACGCGCTGCGCATTCCGTTCATGAAGCAGTTGTTTCCCGATGCGCTGTTCGTCTATCTCTACCGGGATCCGAAGCAGGTGCTCGCCAGCATGATCGATGCCTGGCAATCCGGAAAATTCCGCACTTATCCGGACCTTCCCGGCTGGCCGGGCCTACCATGGTCGCTTCTGCTGACGCCGGGCTGGCGCGACATCGCAGGGCAGCCCCTGCATCACATCGTGGCGCATCAGTGGGCGACGGCAACCCGGATCATGCTCGACGATCTGGAAGCGCTGGATCCGCAGTGCGTGGTGAAGGTTCGTTATGAAGATCTGCTGGCCGGACCAAAGGCCGAGCTCGACCGGGTCTGCGCCTTCTGCGGAATCGCACAGGTTCCGCACTTCGATGACCTGCCGCTGTCCAAACATACCCTGACGCTGCCGGATCCTGAAAAATGGAAGCGCCATGAAGCCCTGATCAACGAAATATGGCCGATTGTCGCCGGGCAGGCGGCGCGCGCCGAGCGTTTTATCGCAACCGATTCCTGATCCGGACTCCGTCCGGAAGGGCGGCCTGCAGCGAAACCCGTTTCCGGCCGCCGTCCAGCAATTGCGACCCGATTTCGGCAAAGCCGAATTTGTCATGGAAGCGCCGTGAAGGTTCGTTCGGGGGTTCGATATTGTATTCACAGCAGATGACCGGCACGCCCTGTGTTCGTGCCCGTTCGAAGAGCGCTTCGTAGAGGCGGGTGCCGAGTTTCAGCCCGGCATGCTCCGGAGCGATGACGATCCGGTCGATGTACAGAAACACCGGATAGCGTGCCGCGAAGAACGCGTAATTGGGATTGGCGTAACCGGCGCGTTCGCGCATGGCCAGCAGGAAGCCGGCCACGGAGCCATCGACGGTAAGCAGCCAGTTGCAACTCGCCATCGCCTGCAATTCCTGAAGCCGAACAGCATCCATGGCGCTGGTGTGTTGAACGGCTACATCATTCAGCGCCAGAAGCGTGGACGCATCATCTGCATCGGCATCGCGGATGCGGATGTCCGGCATCAGGGCAGCGGCAACAGGGCGATCGGCGCCCGTCCGCTGGCGGCGCTGATCAGGCCGAGCACGCGGGCCGGTTCGCTGCCCAGCCAGTCCCAGTGGAAACGCCAGGTCCAGTTGTGCGCGCCGATGGTGCCGGGCACGTTCATGCGGTGCGCGCCGTCCAGGCCGAGCACATCTTGCAGCGGAAACACCGCAATGTTCGCCACCGAATTGCAACAGGCACGGATCATCGCCCAGTGCGCATTGTCGGCATCGGTGGCCAGATAGCTGCCGGCATAGACGCGTTCGCGTTCGCTGGCCGAATCCCACCAGCCGCGCACGGTGTCGTTGTCGTGGGTGCCGGTATAGGCCACGAAATTCCGGCCCCAGTTGTGCGGCAGGAAGTCGTCGGTGCCGTCGGTGCCGAATCCGAACTGCAGGATTTTCATGCCGGGAAAGGCGAAGCCGTCGCGCAGGGCAATCACGTCTTCGGTGATCAGGCCGAGATCTTCGGCGATGATCGGAAGCCGGCCGAGCGTACGCTCGATGGCCTCGAACAGGGCCTTGCCCGGGCCGGGAATCCAGCGGCCCTCTTCGGCGGTCGGACAGCTCGCGGGAATTTCGTAATAGCCGGCGAAACCGCGGAAGTGATCGATGCGGAACACATCGGCCTGGTTCAGGGCCCGTTTCAGGCGCGCGCTCCACCAGGCATAATCCTCTTCCGCCATTTTATCCCAGCGGTACAGCGGATTGCCCCAGCGTTGTCCGGTCGGTGCCATCGCGTCCGGCGGACAGCCGGCGACCACGGTCGGCTGGAAATGCTGATCCAGGGTGTACAGGTCCGGACGCGACCAGCAGTCGGCACTGTGATGCGCGATGAAGATCGGCAGATCGCCCATGATAGCGATGCCCTTGCCGTTGGCGTACTGTTTGAGCGCGGCCAGTTGGGTGTCGAAGCACCATTGCACGAACGACCAGAATGCGATTTCATCGCGCAGACGCGTGCGTGCTTCGGCCAGGGCGGCGGTTTCGCGGCGGCACAGGGCCTCCGGCCATTGCCACCAGGCCTTGCCGGCATTTTCGGTTTCCAGGGCCATGAACAGCGCGTAATCATCCAGCCAGGCGGCTTCGCGGATACGCCACGCAGAAAACGCGGCCTGCTCGCCGGCATTGTTCTTGCCTGTGAATCCGGAAAATGCCGCGCGCAGCTGGGTCAGCCGCCAGGGCACCACCTGGGCGAAATCGACGCGCAGCGCATTGAATCCGCTTTCCGGCATCGCCGGTTTGTCCAGCCAGCCGGCCATCAGCAGCGGCTCCAGCGCCACCATCAGCGGCGATCCGGCGAATGCCGACACGCTCTGGTACGGCGAATCGCCCGGACCGATCGGCGTGGTCGGCAACCACTGCCAGATTTTCTGTCCGGCGCTGGCCAGCCAGTCCACGAACCGGAATGCATCCGGTCCGAAATCGCCGATGCCGTTCGGACCGGGCAGCGAGGTGACATGCAGCAGCACACCGGCTTGGCGTTGTTGCAGATCGATCATGGATGAAGCTCCTGTGCAGTTTGGGCGCGCGCGAGAATCAACAGGGAGTGCGCGGGGACGGTGACATGATAAATCGGTTCGTGCGAGGCCGGCGCTTCCGGCGCGGTGGTATCGAGCACGATCCGCCACGGACCGTGCGCGAGGCGGACCTCACGGTCGGCGTTCTGCGGATTGAACACCACGCAGGAATCCGGCACCGCCTGCGCGCCGTCCTGCACCTGGCAGGCGAAAACGCTGTCGCTGCGGTCGTGCCAGTCGGCGATGGCCATGCGTTCGCCGGCCGCGGTGTACCAGTGCAGTTGCGGCGTACAGCTGGTATCGCCCTCGTCGGCGAACCAGCGCGGATGCCGCAGCAGCGGATTGATGCGGCGCAGCGCCGCCAGCTTGGCGACCAGCAGGGCCGTGCCCGGGTCGCGGTCGCCGGCCGACCAGTCCAGCCAGCCGGTGGGATTGTCCTGGCAGTAGGCATTGTTGTTGCCGTGCTGCGAGTTGCCGAATTCATCACCGGCGCAAAGCATCGGCGTGCCCTGTGCCACCATCACCGTGGCCAGCAGGGCGCGCCGGACGCGGATGCGGGTATCGCGGATGGCGGCATCGCTGCTGTCGCCTTCGGCGCCGAAGTTGGCGCTGATTTCGTGTGCGTGGCCGTCGCGGTTGTCTTCGCCATTGGCATGGTTGTGTTTCTGCGTGAAACTCACGGCATCCTGCAGGGTGAAGCCGTCATGGGCGGCCACGAAGTTGACGCTGGCCACCGGCTGCCGGCCGCCGTGGTGGAACACATCGCTCGAGCCGGTGACGCGGCGCGCGAATTCGCCGCGGCTGACGCCGGTGCCGAGCCAGTAACCGCGCACGGCATCACGGAAGCGGTCGTTCCATTCCAGGAATTTCCCGGGAAAGCGGCCAAGCTGGTAACCTCCGGGGCCGGTATCCCAGGGTTCGGCGATCCAATGCACATCGGCCAATACCGGATCCTGGCGCAATGCCGTGAAAAACGGCGCCGAGGCATCGAAGCCCTGGCGCGTGCGCCCGAGTACCGGCGCCAGATCGAAGCGGAAGCCGTCGACGCCCATCACTTCGACCCAGTAACGCAGCACATCCATGACGAACTGCGCCACGCGCGGATGCACCACGCGCAGGGTATTGCCGCAACCGCTGTGGTTTTCATAGCGGCTGCGGTCATCCGGCGCGAGCATGTACCAGCTGGCGTTGTCCAGGCCGCGGAAGCACAGGGTCGGACCATCGGCACCGCCCTCGGCGGTGTGGTTGAACACCACATCGATCACCACCTCCAGGCCGTGTGCATGCAGGGCCTGCACCGTCTGCCGGAACTCCTCGCGTTGCGCTTCCGGCGTCTTGGCGGCGCACAGGCGCGGATCGGGGCAGAAGAAACCGATGGGATTGTATCCCCAGTAATTCACCAGGCCTTTTTCGGCGAGATGCCGTTCGCTGAGGGCGTACTGCACCGGCAGCAGCGACAGGGTGGTGACGCCCAACCTCTTGAAGTGTGCAATCGCTGCCGGATGCGCGAGCGCCGCAAACGTGCCGCGCAGGTGATCCGGGAGGCCCGGCAGCTGCATGCTGAAGCCTTTGACATGCAGTTCGTACAGCACCACATCGGCGGCGGCATGGCGCGGCCGGTTGACGCCGCCCGGTGCCGGTCCCGGATCGGCCAGCACGCGGCTTTTCAGGGCGGTGGTACCGTTGTCGCAGGCATCGGGAAGGCGGTCGCCTTCGGGGTGGTCGCGCAGGCAGCCGTGATGCTCATCCTGCCAGTCGAAACGGCCCTCGATCGCGCGCGTGTACGGATCGAGCAGCAGTTTGTTGGCATTGAAGCGCCGTCCGCGTTCCGGCCGGTATTCGCCCTGTGCGCGGTAGCCGTAATGCAGACCCGACGTGGCGCCCTCGAGAAAGCCATGGAAGATGCCGTCGTCCGGGCCGTGCATCCGGTAGCGTTTGCGTTCGGTGACGCCATCATCGGCATACAGGCAGAGCTCGATGGCTTCGGCGCGCTGGGAAAAGACCGCAAAGTTGATCCCGCCGCTTACGGCATGCGCCCCCAGCGGCGACGCACGACCGGGCGCGAGGCGCTCGGGCAGGACGCTCATGGGACGGGCACCAGGAACACGGTGGACAGCGGCGGCAAGGTCACGGCCAATGAGCGGACATGGCCGTCGGCGGCAACGTCCTGGCATTGCAGCACGGCGCCGGTATTGCCGACGTCACTGCCGCCGTAGTGGTGCGAATCGGTATTCAGCGCTTCCTGCCAGCGCGGTGGCAGCGCCTCCGGCAGGCCGACGCGGTAGGCCGGGCGCGGTACCGGGGTCATGTTGCACAGCACCATGACGGCATTGCCGTTTCCGTCATGGCGCAGCCAGGACAGCACCGAGTTGTCGGCATCGCCGCCATTGAGCCATTGGAAACCTTCCGCTTCGCAGTCTTTCGCGTGCAGCGCAGGCCTATCGCGGTAGAGCGCATTGAGGTCGCGGATCAGGCGCTGGATGCCGGCGTGTTGTGCATTTTCAAGCAACGCCCAAGGCAGTTCCCGATCGTGATGCCATTCGTCCGGCTGCGCGAATTCCTGGCCCATGAACAGCAGTTTTTTCCCGGGATGGCCCCACATGAAGCCGTAGTAAGCGCGCAGGTTGGCGAAGCGCTGCCAGTCATCGCCGGGCATCTTGGCCAGCAGCGAGCCTTTGCCATGCACCACTTCGTCGTGCGAAAGCGGCAGCATGAAATTCTCGCTGAAGGCATACACCAGACTGAAGGTGATTTTGTCGTGGTGCCAGCGCCGGTGTACCGGATCCTCATGCATGTACTGCAGGGAATCGTTCATCCAGCCCATGTTCCATTTGAAATGGAAACCCAGGCCGCCGGCGTGTACCGCCGTGGTCACGCCGGGGAAGGCGGTCGATTCTTCGGCCACGGTAATGGCGCCGGGGCTGCCGCCGATTTCGGTATTGATGCGTTGGAACAGCGCTATCGCTTCCAGATTCTCGCGCCCGCCGAAGGCATTCGGCAGCCATTCGCCGGGCTTGCGTGAATAATCCCGGTACAGCATGGAAGCGACGGCGTCGACGCGCAGGCCATCGACGCCCCAACGCTCGATCCAGTAACGGGCACTGCTGCTCAGGAAGTTGCGGACTTCGTTGCGGCCGAAATTGTAGATGGCGGTGTTCCAGTCGTGGTGCCAGCCTTCGCGCGGATCGGCGTATTCGTAAAGCGCCGAGCCGTCAAAGCGCGCCAGGCCATGGGCGTCTATCGGAAAGTGCGCCGGCACCCAGTCCAGCAGCAGGCCGAGACCGTGGGCATGGCAGGCATCGATGAAGCGGCGCAACCCCTCGGGCGGCCCGAAACGCGCGCTCGGCGCGAACAGGCCGAGGGTCTGGTAGCCCCATGAACCGTCGAACGGATGTTCGCTGATCGGCATGAGCTGTATGTGGGTAAAGCCCAGCGATGCGGCATAGGCCGGCAGCGTTTCGGCCAGCGCATCCCAATGGGCGAATCCGCCGTCCGCGCCTTTGCGCCAGGATCCGGCATGCACTTCCCGGTTCGCGGCGATGCGTGCCTGCGGCAGCGGTGTCGGTGCCGGCAGGCCCGCGACGCGGCTGGCGGTGCCGGGGCGCAGTTCGGCGGCGCGCGCATACGGATCGGCTTTGGCCGGCAACAGGATGCCGTCGGCGTCGGTGATTTCAAATTTATACAGGTCGCCGAGGGTGGCGTGCGGGATAAAGATTTCCCAGACCCCCGCGGCATGCCGCAGGCGCATCGGGTGCCGACGGCCGTCCCAGACATTGAAGCTGCCGATGGTGCTGACCCTGCGTGCATTCGGCGCCCAGACCGCGAAACGCACGCCGTCGATGCCGTCCACACGCTGCGTGTGCGCACCCAGCACGGCATAAGGTGCCGGATGATTGCCATCACGCAGCTGCTCCAGATCGCGGTCATCGAGCTGCGGTCCGAATGCATAGGCATCGGCCAATTCGGTTTCACCGTGCGGCCAGCGGATACGCAGACGGTAGGCGAAGGATTTGCGCCGGCGCGGAATGGCGCCTTCGAAAAGACCGGCGGCATCACGGATGGGCAAGCTGCAGAGCGCCTTGCCGCTGGCGGCATCGATCACCGTGACCTGTTGCGCGCCGGGCAGCAGCGCCCGCAGCCAAAGCCGGCCATCGGCGCCGGCATGCAGACCGAGCACGGCGAACGGATCGGCATGGCGCGCCGCAAGCAGATCGGCGGCGTCGCGCGCCTCAAGCATGCCGCGTGCCGGAGTCCAGACTGTCGGCCGACCAGACCCGTGCGACGTACTCACGGATGGTGCGGTCGGCGGAGAAACCGCCCATGCCGGCGATATTGCGGGCCACCGCCGCTTGCCAGCGCGCCGGTTGCGCATACAGCGCATCCACGCGCTGCTGCGCCGCCACGTAGTCGGCGAAGTCGGCAAGCAGGAAGTAGCGGTCGCGTCCGACCAGATCATCGATCAGCGCCTTGTAGCGGTTCGGTTCGCCGGGACTGAAAGTGCCGCGGCCGATGGCGTCGAGTACCGCATGCAGGGCCGGATTCTGTTGCGCGATCCACAGCGGCAGATAGCCCAGATCACGCAGTTTCTCGATGCCGTCGGCGCGGTGGCCGAACACGAACACATCCGCTTCGCCGATGGCTTCGGCCATTTCGATGGTGGCGCCGTCCCAAGTGCCGATGGTCAGCGCACCGTTCAGCGCGAACTTCATATTCCCGGTGCCTGAGGCTTCAGTGCCGGCAGTGGAAATCTGTTCCGAGAGGTCGGCAGCCGGGATGATGGATTCGGCCAGACTGACGCCGTAATTGGGCAGGAACACCAGCTTCAGCCGACCCTGCAGGCGCTCATCGGCGTTGATGACATGGCCGATGTCATGCGCCAGACGGATGATCTGCTTGGCGGTATGATAGGCCGAAGCGGCCTTGCCGGCGATGATGACGGTGCGCGCCTGCCAGCCGTTGCCGTCCGGGCCGGCTGGATCGGCCAGCATGGCCTGATAACGCGCCACCACATGCAGCAGATTGAGCAGTTGGCGTTTGTACTCATGGATGCGTTTGATCTGCACGTCGAACAGGGAATGGCTGTCGACGCGGATGCCGGTTTCGCGCAGGATACGTTCGGCCAGGCGCGCTTTGTTGGCGAATTTGATCAGGCCCAGGCTCTGTCCGAGTACCGGATCGTCGGCCTGTACACGCAGTGCGCTCAGGCCGTCCAGGTCGCGGCGCCAGCCGGTGCCGATGCGGGCATCGAGCAGGCCGGACAGTCCCGGATTGGCCTGCTGCAGCCAGCGTCGTGGCGTAACGCCATTGGTGACGTTGTGGAAGCGTTCCGGATAAAGCAGGGCATAATCGGCAAAGATGGTTTCGACCATCAGCTGTGAATGCAGGGCCGCCACGCCGTTCACCCGGTGCGAGGCGACCACCGCCAGCGATGCCATGCGCACATGGCGTTCCCCGCTCTCGTCGATCAATGAAACGCGCTTGGCCAATTCCTCGTCGTCGGGAAAGCGCGCACGCACTTCAGCCAGAAACCGGAAGTTGATGTCGTAGATGATTTCCAGATGGCGCGGCAGCAGCGATTCCATCAGGGCCACCGGCCAGGTTTCCAGGGCTTCCGGCATCAGGGTGTGGTTGGTGTATGACACCGCTTCACGGGTGATGCGCCAGGCATCATCCCATGACATGCCGTGTTCATCGACCAGCAGACGCATCAGCTCGGCCGGCGCCAACGCCGGATGGGTGTCATTCAGATGGATGGCATTGCGGCGCCCGAGGCATTCGAGCGTGCCGAATTCGGCCAGATGGCGCTGCAGCATGTCCTGCAGCGAGGCGCTGACCAGAAATGCTTCTTGGCGCAGACGCAGTTCGCGCCCGGCCGCATGGCTGTCATCGGGATACAGCACCCAGTTCAGGGCATCGGCCTGCCATTCGGGTTTGGCAGCGGTGGCATAATCGCCGCGGACAACGGCCTGGAAATCGATCGCCTGTTCCGGCAGGGCCTGCCACTGGCGTAGGGTGGAGACCCGCCTGCCGTGATGCGCTGGCACGATGAAATCAAATGCACGGGCACGCACGCGTTCGGCGGGGACCCAATGACGGCCGCTGCCGCGGTCGGTTTCCAGACGGCCGCCGGCGCGGGTGGATTCGATCCGCCCGCCGAAGCCGACGGTGTATTCGATGCTGCTGCGTTCCCGCAGCCAGTCATCGGCGGTTTCCACCTGCACACCATCGGGCGCGGTCTGTTTGAACATACCGAAGCGGTAACGCAGTCCATAGCCGAAGGAGGGCAGCTCCAGCTCGGCAAAGGCATCCAGAAAGCAGGCGGCCAGACGACCGAGACCACCGTTGCCGAGCGCGGCATCGGACTCGCTTTCCAGCGCGGTGCTCAAATCAATGCCGTGTGCGGCCATCCGTTCCCGCAGGGCCGGCTCCAGCCCGAGCGCTGCCAGGGCATTGCCCATGGCGCGGCCCATCAGAAACTCCATGGAAAGGTAATGCACCCGCCGGCACGGAGCCCGTTCGCCACGAATGGCATCGGCCTGCTGGGTTTCCGCCCAGCGCGTGGCCAGCTCGTCGCGGCAGGCTTCGGCGGCCAGCCGCAGTGCGGCGCGCGTGTCCAGAACGCCGGCCTGTTGGGCGGCAAGGTGGTTGAACCGGGTCACCACTGCATTTTTCAGGGTGTCACGGGAGGCGGAATCCAGAGGGGATGCGGTGTCAGTCATGGGTTGGCAGGCGGGCTTTTCATTATTGTGGGAATAACGCCACGCCGGCGTCATTGAAACCATTGCCAGTGTAGAAGCCATGCTCCGGCGGGGCAAGGAAAATGCAAACGTATTCATGCCCGTGGAGTTAAGATAAGTCCATGAAACGACGCACATTACTGAAATTCGGCATCGGCCTGCCGATGGCATTGGCGCATTCCGGGGTTCATGCACAGGCTCCGTTCTGGCAGCGGGTTTTCGCCGCCATGCCGGAGCCGTTTTCCGTCATGCCCCGCAATCCCGAGTACCGCATCCAGATTCTCTGCCAATACCGCCGCGCGGGCGGCCGATGGCACAGGCAGGCCTGGCAATTGAACCGCGAGCGCTGGTTCAGTACCGGTAGCGTCGCCAAGCTGCCCATGGCGGTGCTGGCCTGTGAACGCATTGCCGCCCTTGGACTCGATCTGAATGCACGGATCGGATTCAGCCAGCCGCCCATCGGCGGCGAGTGGCCGGATGATGAGCCGGATTTCGAATCCCTGCGCCGCAGCCTGACCCGGATCTTCACCGTCAGCGAAAACCCGCCGTTCAACCGCCTGTATGATTTCCTCGGGGTCGATGCCATTCATGCGCGTCTGGCCGCGCTCGGTTATCCGGAGGCGCGTCTGATCAGCCGGATGAGTGCGCCGGTGCGCGAGAATGTCCGCACGCGCGCCGGGCAGGTCCGCGATGAAGGCGGCCGGGTGTTGGCGACGTTCCCGGAACGCATCGGTTCGGTGCGCCGGTTTCCATTTGCCGATGCCCGAACGGGTTCGGGATTCCTGCGCGATGACGGCGTTCTGGAGTCCGGCCCGCATGATTTCTCGGCGGCGAATTTCATCGCGCTCGCCGATTCGCAGCAGATGCTGAAAGCCTTGGTCGATCCGGAAGCGGTTCCGGCGCATCAGCGCTGGGCGCTTCCGGAATCCATGCGCACCGAGCTGCTGCGGATCATGGCGATGCTGCCGCGGGAAAGCCGGGACCCGGTCTATGCCGAGACTGAGTATCCCGACGGCTATGCGCGGTTCTTCATGCTCGGCGACAGCCGGGCACGCAAACCCGAAGGTCTGCAGCTGGTCGGCAAGGTCGGCGATGCTTACGGATTCGCCACCGATGTCGAATACCTCACTGCCGAGGGCTCAAATGTGGAGTGTCTGCTTTCGGCCAATGTGTACGTGAATGCCGACGGCATCTTCAACGATGACCGTTACGAGTACGAAACGCTCGGCTATCCTTTTCTGGCGGCGCTTGGCCGTGCAGTCTGGCAAATCCTGAGCGCGCCGGATTGAATCAGTGGCAGGCTTCAGCAATAAGGGTCAGGCGTTCCGAAAGCAGGCCTTTCTGCGCGAAATCCCAGGTTCCCCGATGTTCGATATCGGCGATACGCCAAAGTCCATTGTCGCGTTCGAGCAGCAAGGCATCGGTCCATTGCGTCGGTTGGGTGTCGAATTGTGAAGGGCCATAGGTCCAGTGCATTTCAGCCACGGCATGGGCGCCCTTCGTGTTGATGGGTCCGACACCGCCGCTGGTGGCACCTTCGAACAGTGAAGTCAGCAGATCACCCTGAACAATGGGCGGCTCACTATTGCCCACTTTCGCATGATGGCATTCATGTGCTTCGATGGCAGCTTTGAACTGCTCCTGGAGTTTCTGGGTCAATAGCGGTGCCAGTTTATCGAGTTCGGCACTGCTGGGCATGCCACGACCGTGGTCGCGGAAATAAAATGCCCGAAAGTCTTCGGCGGTCTGACGCGGTGTGGACGGTATTTCGGAATTCGGCGCGCATCCGGTCAACAGGAAAACAAGCAGTCCGGCGAGGACGGCGCGCATCGGATCAGTTTCCGGAATCGGCTTTCGAAGCCGGTTTCAGCAGACCGCCGAGACGGTAGCCGCTAATCAGAAGAAACATCGTCAGCATAGGAATCCCCCTTGGAAGGACAGCAATCGGGTACGGGCCGAACCCGCAAGGCAACCCCATCATACGTATCCGGTATGCGAGCTTGTGGCGCAATTGTGAACTCTGTCCTTGCTTGGGCCAAAAAAGCCCGCCTTGACGGCGGGCAAGAGGGGATCGGTACGAAACTCCCGGTTCAGTGATGGGTCGCGCCTAAATAGGCTTTGACCGCATCCACGTAGGCCCGGTCTTCCTTTCGGATGTGGTTGAACAGCCAGGAGGCAAGAAGTGTATGCAAGGCTTCGACGCAGTCCTCGCCGGCGCGGAACCGTAGTTGCAGCGCATGGACCTGCACGATGAATACGTTATGGGCCTTGCGGTGCGTGTCCAGCAGATCGTAACCGGCTTCTTCAAGCAGGCTTTCCTCGAAGCCGAAATGGAACAGGGCGTAGTCGGAGGTCTGCTCGAAAACCTCGGCGATGGCGGCGGTATCCCCCTTTTTCTTGGCATCCGCCAACCGGTTCAGGTAGTCGGCAATCAAACGATGCTGGCCGTCGATGACATCGATGCCGAGGTTCAGGTCGCTTGTCCAGGTCAGGTGCTGCATGGCCAAGCCCTTACCGGTGGCTGCCGAAGAAGCGACCGATCGAGCGTGACAGCCAGCCGCCTTCGTGGGTTTCACGGGTCAGGCGCTGCATGTTGCGTTTCACCGATTCGACATAGTCGTGGTCGTCGTTGCGGATGTGGTTGACCAGCCAGCGCGAGAGCAGGCCATGCAGCTCACCGGAAATATCCTCACCGGCACGGAATCGCATCTGCAGATCGGCAACGCGTTTGACGAATAGCTCATGCACACGTTTATGTGGCTTGCTGAGGGCATAGCCGGCATCTTCCATCAGGGATTCCTCGAAACCGAAATGCGAGAGCGTGTATTCCACTGTCGATTCGATGACATCGGCGATGGCATCCTTGTCGTTGCGTTCGCGGGCGTCGTGCAGCTGATTGACGTAATCGACGATGCGGCGGTGCTGGCCGTCGATGACATCGATGCCGGTATCGAGTTCGCTGGACCACTTGAGATAAGCCATGTCATTTCCCCATAGCGGTGCGGATGCACCGCGTTCATGGGGAAATCATAGGCATGCCGGAACCGGTGCGTTTTGACTCAAATCAAGTCGGCTGTCGGGCCGGATTTTTTGCTCAAAACAGCAGGGTTCCGACCACCCGGAACATCTTGCCGTCCGAACTGTTGGTCTTGTTGCTGTCTACGGTTTCACCGTAGGAAAACTTGAGGCTGGCGGTCTTGGCTACGGCCACGCTGAGGGTGGCGCCCAGCTTCAGGGAATACTGGCGGTTGTTGTTGTCGACACCGTCGGTTTCGGTTTCGCCGCCATTGGAAACCAGCGCGTCGGCGGAAATCCAGACGGCTTTGTTCAGGTTGCGGGTGATGTGGCCTTCCAACCGGAAAATCGGCTCCTGGCTCGTCGTATTGGCACGGAACGGCTCATCATTGTCGCCGTAAAAAGTGACCGAGGGCAGCAGTTCGAAAGAGGTCAGTTTCGGATCCAGATAGGATTCACCGATGACCCAACCCATCGGTGCGCCCAATTGCAGGTTCCAGCGGTTGGCACCGAGATTGAGCGCTTTGTCCTGGGTATAGGAGCCGGTCGGCAGGGTCAGTTTGGTCAATGCTCCGATGGAGAATCCGGGTTTGAATTTGGCATAGTCCTGCAAGGACAGCGAAGGCGAGCCTTTCAGTCCGATCACTGCGCCAAGCACCACATCGCCGACGCCCGAGGCGTCACCGCTGATGCCGTTGAACGGCGGGCGTGCAGTAAGGGAGCCATCGACCTGGCCGAACGGCAGGGCCACGAACAGGCCGCTGGCCTGGCCGCGGACACTGATCGGATGCACGTACTGCACGATGCCGATATCGATGGAAATATCGGAACCTTCGATGATGGTGGCCGGATCGATGGTTTCGTTGCCGTCCTGGAAAATGCCATAGACCGACAGGGCGTGCACGCCCTCGGGCAGCATTTGGTAGGCCCGCGGTCCGTCGCCCTGGGCCTGGGCATGGACATGGGCGGAGCCGAACAACCCGGCGGCCATAACAGCGGCGCCGGTCAGGGCGAGGCAATGGTTACGCATGAATATCCCCTAATCTGGTGGTGGTTTTGGTTTTATGTGACGCTTTTCTCAGATTAACGCGTGTTTGATGAATGTCAAATCGGGCCGCTGCCGCCATCACGCTGAATTCACGCCGGTGAGACCCGGACGCGGACGCCGTTGAGGGCAGCATTGCCCGACGGGCCATCCAGCGCCCCGGCATCGGTCAGGTCGTTGTAGCTCGGTCCGGCCACGGCTTCGGCACGGCGCAGACGCAGCCCTTCACGTTGGTGGCCGAAACCGTGCGGCAGGCAGACCACGCCCGGGCGCACGGCTTCGCTGGCCTTGACCGTAACCGCGATGCTGCCGGTCCGGGAGCTTACCCGCACGGTCTGTCCGTCGTTCAGACCGCGTCGATCGAGATCGTCGGCATGCATCCAGAGTTCATGGCGTGTTGGTCCTTTGACCAGTCGGGGGGCGTTGTGCATCCAGGAATTGTTGCTGCGGATGTCGCGACGGCCAACGAGCAGCAGGGCGTCATCGGTCGGCACAGTGGCCGATTCTGCCGCCAGGGCTTCCAGTGCTTCGATGAACAGGCGGGGCGCCGCCTCGATGCAGCCGCTCGCGGTTTCAAGCCGCGCCAGCAGGCCGGGCTGCAGCGGGCCGAGGTCCAGCCCGTGTTCGGCGGCCTCCAGCTCGGCCATGGACAGGCCGGAACCGCCGCGTGCCAGCCCGGCGGCGATGAGTGCTTTCGGCGGCGGTAGCATCCGCCATTCGCGTCCGCAGGCGGCGGCGAACGCCGCGCCCAGCCCGTTGATGATTTGCCAGTCGGCGCGCTCTTCCGGGGCGCGCTCCTGCACCGGCCGGTTCAGGCGTGCTACCCGGCGCACGGCGAAGGCATTGAATACCGAGTCGTAGTGGTCCTGGCTCAGGAAAGACGCCGGGGGCAGGATCAGATCGGCATGTCGCGTGCTTTCATTGATGTAGATGTCGATGCTGAGCATGAAATCCAAGCCGGCCAACGCGTCATCGAGCGCCCTGCCATCGGGGGTGGACAGCACCGGATTGCCGGCGCTGGTGATCAAGGCCCGGATCCGGCCCGGCCCTGGCGTGACGATTTCTTCGCGCAACGCCGCCACCGGCAGTTCGCCGGCGAATTCCGGCAAGCCCCGGACGCGGCTTTTCCAGCGCCCGCGGGCACCGGGCGAGGTGCCCGGGCCGGTAATCGGCAGTGCAGCGTCGTTCACCAAGGCACCGCCGGGTTTGTCCAGATTGCCGGTGTACAGATTGATCAGTTGCAGCAGCCATTGGCACAGGCTTCCGTGTTCCTGCACCGAGACGCCCATGCGGCCGTAAGCAACGGCACGTTCGGCATTGTAGAACTCGCCGGCCAGACGTTTGAGGGTTTCGGCCGGAATGCCGGTCCGTGCATCGCTAGCGGGAATCGCTATCGCGTTGATGGCCGCCATCGCCGCATCGAAGCCCTGCAATTTTCCGGAGTAAGCCGCCAGGCGTGGCGGTCCGTGCGCCTGCAACGCATGCAGGAAACCCAGAAGAAAACACACATCGGTGGCGGGGGTAATGAAGTGATGTTCACTGGCCAGCTCTGCGGTTTCGGTGCGCCGCGGATCGATGACCACCAGCTTGCCGCGCGCGGTCAATGCCTTGATGCGTGCGCGCACATCGGGAACCGTCATCAGGCTGCCGTTGGAGGCGATGGGATTGGCGCCGAGCATCAGGAAATAATCGGTATGATCGATGTCCGGAACCGGCAGCAGGAATTGATGGCCGTACATCTGCGCGTTGACCAGCTGGTGCGGCCATTGGTCGACCGAAGAGGCGCTGAACACATTCGGGCTGCGGATCAGTTTGAGCAGGGACGGCAGATAGGCGATGTGTCCGAAATGATGCACGTTCGGATTGCCGAGATAGGCGCCGACGGCGGCGGCACCGTGTTCGGCCTGAATGGCGGCCAGGCGTTCGCCGGCAAAAGCAAAGGCGTCGTCCCAGCCGATTTCATGCCACTGTCCGTTTTCGCGCCGCATCGGCCGGCGCAGACGGTCGGGGTCGTTTTCCAGATCGAGGATGGCGTTGCCCTTCGGGCAGATGTGGCCGCGGCTGAACGGATCGGCGTCGTCACCGCGGATGGCCGCGAGCCGGCCGTCGTCGTACTGCAGTTCGAGACCGCAGATGGCTTCGCACAGCGGGCAGGCGCGGAACTTGGAATGGCGGGCCATGGCGACAGACTTCCAGCACGGGAAAGTCCAAGATTAAGGGGTCGTACCTGCAGACGCAAGCGCGATAGCGTATTCCCTGAATCTCAGAGATCAGGCCTCGAACATCAGCATCAGATAGGCGGCGAACATCAGCATATGCACCGCGCCGAGCATGGCATTGGTGCGGCTGTTGGAGAAAGTGAGGGTGCTGACCGACAGCAGCAGCACGAGCAGGATGGTGTTGACCGGACTCAGGCCGAGCACGATGGTGCTCTCGGTCACCAGCCCGATCATCAGCACGGCCGGAATGGTCAGGCCGATGGTGGCCAGCACCGAACCGAGCAGGATGTTCACGGCGCGCTGCAGCTCGTTGTTCAGTGCGGCCTTGACTGCGCTCATCGCCTCAGGAGCAAGGATCAGCAGCGCCACCACGAAGCCGTTGAGCACGTCCGGTGCGCCGAGCACATCGGTGCCGTATTCCAGCGGCAGCGCAAGTTTCTTGGCCAGCAGGACCATGGGCAGGATGTACAGCAGCAGGAAAACGGCATGGTAGGCGGTCGATCGGGTTTCGTGATGGCCGTGGATCAGATCGTCCTCGCGGCGGTGGCTTTCGGTTGGCGCAGTGAAATAATCGCTGTGCCGGCTGGTCTGCACGCCGAGGAAGATGCCGTAAATGCCGAGCGACATGGCGCTGAGGAAAATACTCTGGAATGCGGACAGCGTTCCGGCCGAGGTGCTGGTGGTGAAATTCGGCAGAATCAGGCCGAGAACGGCCAGCGGAACGATCAGCGCCAGGAAAGTCCGTGCCCCCTCGAGGTTGTAGCTCTGCTCGTGGTGTTTCAGGCCGCCAACCAGCAGCGACAGCCCGGCGATGCCGCCGAGCAGAATCATCACCACCGAAAACATGGTGTCGCGAGCCATGGTCGGATTGCCATCGCCCGAGAGCATCACCGCGGAAATCATCAGCACTTCCACGCCGATGATCGAAAGCGTGAGCACCAGCGTGCCGAAGGGTTCGCCGAGCAGTTCGGCGAGGCTTTCAGCATGACGGACGATCGCGAAGGCCGACATCAGGATGACCGTGAGCAACCAGCCGAGCATGAATGCGAACCACAGGGGGTCATAGAGGCTAGAAAGCCAGACGTTGCCGAAGTTGGCAAACAACAGCATGCTGAGCATGCTGAGCAGCAGCGGATATTCGCGCCGGAGCAGAGCGCCGAGAGCCGGACCGCTGTTTGCGTCGTTTGAGCTTCCCATGCCTGCATTCTAGCAAGCATCGGCAATGAAAAGCCGCCTTTCGGCGGCTCGGGGTGTTCAGAAGTTCGGCTTTTCCGGCGCTTCTTCGAAGCGTGTGACCGATTCAAGAATGATGCGTTTGGCTTCCTCGGCGCCGCCCCAGCCGTCGAGTTTGACCCATTTGCCCTTTTCGAGGTCTTTATAGTGCTCGAAGAAGTGACCGATGCGGTCGAGCCAGTGCTGCGAAACCTGACCGATATCCTGGATATGTGAATAACCGTCGAACACCTTGTCGATCGGTACCGCCACCAGCTTCTCGTCGGAGCCGGCCTCGTCCTTCATGCGCAGCACGCCGACCGGACGACAGCGGATGACCGAGCCGGGCACCAGCGGCAGCGGCAGAATGACCAGGACATCGGCCGGATCGCCGTCGCCGCACAGGGTGTGCGGAATGTAGCCGTAATTGCAGGGATAGCGCATCGGCGTGGAAAGAATGCGATCGACGAAAATGGCGCCGGTGGCTTTATCCACTTCGTATTTCACCGGTTCGGCGTCTTTCGGGATTTCAATGATGACGTTCACTTCATGCGGAACGTCTTTGCCGGTCTGTACCAGGTCCAGGCCCATGGGTTACTCCTTGAATTGCAAGGTGTGCATGATACCCCAGCCGGGCTGAATATTCACTCCACGGCGGCGCCGTATTGACCTCGGTCAAGGGGCTATGGCGGATTTGCGGTAGACTGCACGTATCAGTACCGTAAACGAAGGAGTTTTCCATGCAGTCATCCATGCTTTCGCACGCCCTTGCCACCGAATTCCCGGAGCTCAGCGACAAAATCCATGCGCTCAAGGCCAGCAACCACCATTTCGCGCGTCTGCTCGCCGAGCACGATGCCATCGACCAGCGCATCATCCGTGACGAGGAAAAGATCGAGCCCCTGAACGACGAAACCCTGCATGAACTCAAGCAGCAGCGCCTGAAGCTGAAGGACGAACTGTACCAGATGGCCACGGCGGCCTGAATTCCGCCGCCGGAATCGGAAAAGGCGCCCGCGGGCGCCTTTTCTGTATGTCGGTGCCGGCTCAGGCCGGCGTGTAGCAGAACAGGTTCAACTTGTTGCCGTCGAGATCGCGCACGTAGCCGGCATAGAATCCGTTCATGCCGCGCGGGCCGGCCGGCCCTTCATCCTTGGCGCCGAGCTCCAGGGCTTTGGCATACAGGCGGTCGACCTGCGCGTTGCTGTCCATCACCAGCGAAACCATGGTGCCGTTGCCGGCGGTGGCCGGCTGTCCGTCGAAGGGCAGGATGACGCCGAGGCTGGGTTTGTCGGGGGCCGTCGCCCAGGCAATGAAGCGGTCCGATTCCATCCAGCGGCGGGCGCCGATTTCCGCCAGCAGGGCGTCGTAAAAGGCCGCGGCGCGGGCCAGGTCGTTGGTTCCCAGGGTTACATAACCGATCATGTCGCGCTTCTCCGTGGCGGTCGGGTTGAAGCGCTCACTCTAGCAGAAAGCCGCCGTCGGATTCTAGCCGGGCAGCAGGCCGCTCTGGCTGATCCAGCGCCAGAGCAGCAGCGCGGTCGCGATGACCGCCGACAGGCCGATGATGAATCCGATGATGCCGGCGATGAATGAAATCAGCATCAACAGGCCGTCGCGCTCGACCATGGCGAAACCGAACAGGGCGATGGCGATGCCGGGCGGCACGTTGGTGAACGGCCCCGGTAGCAGGATGACCGAGGCCAATATGAAACAGCAGACCGCGGCGATACGGCTCACGGTCCCGCCGGTCAGCCGTCGCCAGCGCGGTTTGGCGAAACGTTCCAGACGCAGCAGCCATTTCTCCTGGCGCTGGATGCCGGCCTGCACGGCATCCGCCGAGAACTGCTTGCCATCGAAACGCTTGGGCATGGTTGGACGGTGCCGGCCCAGGGCCTGTTGCGCGGAAAACAGCAGTATCGGCAGAGCCATCACTGAACACAGGCCGGTCGGCAAGGCGCCGGCCAGCATGCCGAACAGGATGTAGACGAATCCGAAGCCGCGCGGACCCATCGCGTTCAACAGGTCGCTCAGGTGGATGTTTCTGCCGCGATAACCGTCCAGAAGATGCATCAGGGCCCCATGCAACGGGCCGTCGCCGTGGCTTGCGGTGGGTGCGGGAAGGGGGGCGTCCATCGGCACAGTATGGCGCAGTGACGCCGTAGCTTGGTGAATCCATCATGAAAAACCCCGCCGGAGCGGGGTTTTTCATGAAACGGTTGCGTTCCGATCAGGCCAGGAACGGAATCAGCAGCAGGGCCACGATGTTGATGATCTTGATCAGCGGGTTGATGGCTGGGCCGGCGGTGTCCTTGTAGGGATCGCCGACGGTGTCGCCGGTGACCGCGGCCTTGTGGGCTTCGGAACCTTTGCCGCCGTGATGGCCTTCTTCGATGTATTTCTTGGCGTTATCCCAGGCGCCGCCGCCGGTGCACATCGAGATTGCCACGAACAGGCCGGTCACGATGGTGCCCATCAGCAGGCCACCGAGGGCATCGGCGCCGAGCGTCATGCCGACCACGACCGGAATCAGCAACGGCAGCAGCGAGGGCACGATCATTTCGCGGATGGCCGACTTGGTCAGCAGATCCACGGCTTTGTCGTACTGCGGCTTGCCGGTACCTTCCATGATGCCCGGGATGTCGCGGAACTGGCGGCGGACTTCCTCGACCACCGCACCGGCGGCGCGGCCCACGGCCTGCATGGCCATGGCACCGAACAGATACGGAATCATGCCGCCGATCAGCAGGCCGATGACCACCTGCGGATTGTCGATGGAGAAGTTGACCGGCGCGAAGCCTTCGCCACGTTCGGCCAATTTATGCGAGTAATCGGCGAACAGTACCAGCGCGGCCAGACCGGCTGAACCGATGGCATAGCCCTTGGTGACCGCTTTGGTGGTGTTGCCCACGGCGTCGAGGGCATCGGTGGTGACGCGGATTTCCTTGTCCATGCCCGACATTTCGGCGATGCCGCCGGCGTTGTCGGTAATCGGACCGTAGGCATCGAGCGCGACGATCATGCCCGCCATCGACAGCATGGCGGTGGCGGCCACGGCCACGCCGTACAGGCCGGCGAGGTGGTAGCAGCCGTAAATCGAAGCGGCCACGGCCAAAACCGGCGCGGCGGTCGATTTCATCGACACCGCCAGACCGGCGATGACGTTGGTGCCATGACCGGTTTCCGAGGCTTTCGCCACATCCTGCACCGGCGCGAATTCGGTCGCGGTGTAGTATTCGGTGATCACCACCAGCGCGGCGGTCAGGCCCAGGCCGATCAGCGCGCACCAGAAGATGCCATTGGAGTGCTCAAGGCTGAACATCGAATCGGTCACGAAGTAGAAGGCGATGGCGGCCAGCAGGCCGGAAACGCCCAATCCCCGGTACAGCGCGTTCATGATTTTGCCGCCGTCGCGGGTCTTCACGAAGAAGGTACCGACGATGGAGGCGATGATCGAAACCGCGCCCAACACCAGCGGATACATCACGCCGTTCCAGCCGTAGGTGGCGAAGGAAATACCGGCGATGAGCATGGCGGCGATGATGGTCACTGCATAGGTTTCGAACAGGTCGGCGGCCATGCCGGCGCAGTCGCCGACGTTGTCACCGACGTTGTCGGCGATGACGGCCGGGTTGCGCGGGTCATCTTCCGGAATGCCGGCTTCGACTTTACCCACCAGATCGGCGCCGACGTCGGCACCCTTGGTGAAGATGCCGCCGCCAAGACGGGCGAAGATGGAAATCAGCGAGCTGCCGAAAGCCAGGCCGATCATCGGCTGCATGGCGGCCTTGACCGTATCGGCGGTCTGCTCGCCGCCGGACTTGATCAGCAGGAAGTAACCGGCCACGCCCAGCAGGCCGAGACCGACCACCAGCATGCCGGTGATGGCGCCGCCCTTGAAGCTGACGTTGAGGGCGTCGTTCAGGCTGCGGGTGGCGGCCTGCGCGGTGCGCACGTTGGCGCGCACGGAAACGAACATGCCGATGAAACCGGCCACGCCCGAGAGCACGGCGCCGATGGCGAAACCGACGGCGGTCGGCCAGTCGATGGCGAAACCGATGACCACGAACAGCACGACGCCGACCATGGCGATGGTGGTGTACTGGCGGCGCAGATAGGCACCGGCGCCTTCTTGTACGGCCGCCGCGATGGCCTGCATTTTGTCATTGCCGGCATCCTGTTTCAGGATCCAGCCGGTGGTGTACAACCCGTAAATGATGGCCAGGGCCGCACAGGCCAGAGCCAGTTCCAATCCGTATTGCGCTAACATTCCATACTCCCAGATTCATGAAGGATCGGGCGGTCTGCGCCGCCGCCCCAAGAGTATGGCAGAGGCCGTGAAACTTAACTAGGGCTGAATATTCAAAATGCTCCGGTTTCCGTCGGGGCGACGGCCGGATTTGCCAAAAGCCACCCGATTGGGCATTATTTCCATTAAATTGTGATGTTCATCACATTTTATTGCTCAGAAAGGGGAAGGCTATGCGTTTTTTGGGAATGCTCATCGTGGCCGTTTTGGCTGCTCCGGCCCTACAGGCCAAGGGCACGCCGGAATGGAAAGAGGCCGGCAATGCCTATAAAGGGAAGTCGGCGGTGCCGGTCCGTTCGCTGGCGGTGGGCGCGGTCAATGTCGATGTCGGCGTTCATCTGGAGCGCTTGACCCTGCTCAGCGGTGAAGGCCATACCGGTAAAAAAGTGGCCTCCGGCCTTCTGGCCGGAGCGCTGACCCTGTCCGGCATGGGCGCGGGGGTCGATACCGCCTCCCGGGAGCCGATCGAGGAACACTTGACTCCGGAAGATGCCAAGAAGATCGCGGCCGATGTCGCCCAGGTGGTCTGCGCCCGTTTCAAGACCCTGCCCGGTTTGAAAGTCTATACCTGCGATGAGGTCACCAATTCGCCGTTCTACAAGGATGTGACCGGCAGCTACGAGCAGGACGACCACAAGAAAGGGGTGCAGGACGGACGCTGGGGGGCCGAGTATTATTTCGGCTACTACTCCTCGCCGGCCGGCGGCTACAAATACCGTCCGCTGGAGAAATTCAGCTTCTCCGACAAGAACTTCTCGCCGGCGGTACGGCAGAGCCTGGGTGTCGATGCCGTGGCGCAGGTCAATCTGTTCTTGGCCAATACCCGCAAGGAATTCCGGATCCAGGACATGTCGGTGAAGCTGACCGGCATCACCTGGTCGGGGCAGAAAGGCGGCGATATGCCGACATTGACCTATACCTTGGATGATGCCGGCGCGGTGGCGGTGCCGCTGGAAGGCAAGGACAAGGACAAAGACAACTACGGGGCGTGGTTGGCCTTGAAGCCCCAGTTCGAAGCGCAGCTGGATCTGGTGATCGCCAAAATCCGCGCGGCGATTCCACCGGCACCGGCGGAAGCGGCACCCGCCGCACCGACCGGCCGTTAATGACAAAAAGGGGCGGAAATTTCCGCCCCTTTGATCATTTCACCCACGCCTTCAGCTTTTTCTTCACCAACGGCAGTTTGGGTTTGAAGTGCACGGGCAGACCGTTCTTGCCGAGCGGGACGGCAGCCTGGCCCTGGATCAGCGGCGACAGGTAGCGGCGGCAGGCGGCGGTGATGCCGAAGCCGTCTTTGCGGATGAATGCGTCCGGCATTTTCTTCTCGACGTTGGCGATCCGGCTCAGCGGAACCGGATCGATGTGCCAGCGGTAGGGAGCGTCCGAGGTGCGGATGATGGCCGGCATGACCCCGTTGTTGCCGGACAATGCCAGCTCGACCGCGGCCTTGCCGACGGCCATGGCCTGATCGAGGTCGACCTGCGAGGCCAGATGGCGTCCGGAGCGTTGCAGGTAATCAGGCACGGTCCAGTGCACCTTCATGCCCAGCGCATCCTTGACCAGGCCGGCCAGCATCGGGGCGGCGCCGCCGAGCTGGCTGTGACCGAAGGCGTCTACGCTGCCTTCGGCCTGTGCCAGGAAGTTGCCGTCCGGTGTTTTCACGCCTTCGGAAACCACCACCACGCAATAGCCGACCTTGGCCACGGTGTCCTTGACCTTGGCCAGGAACACGGCTTTGTCGAAGGTCCGTTCCGGGAACAGGATGATGTGCGGGGCGTCCTTGGCGGTTTCACCGGCCAAACCGGCCGCCGCCGCCAACCAGCCGGCGTGCCGGCCCATCACTTCGTAGACGAACACCTTGGTTGAGGTCTCGGCCATGGCTTCCACATCGATGGCGGCCTCCAGGACCGAGACCGCGGTGTAGCGGGCGGCCGAACCGAAACCCGGGCAGCAATCGGTGATGACCAGATCGTTGTCGACCGTTTTCGGCACCGCCACGCAGGTCAGCTCATAGCCGGATTGCTGCGCCAGTTGCGAGATTTTGAGCGCGGTATCGGCCGAGTCGTTGCCGCCGTTGTACAGGAAGTAACGGATGTCGTGCGCCTTGAACACCTCCAGCAGCCGTTGATACTGGGCGGCGTCCTGTTCGAGGGATTTCAGTTTGTAGCGGCAGGAGCCGAAGGCGCCGCCGGGAGTATGCGCCAACGCTTTGATTTCACTGGCAGTAAGCCCGGCGGTGTCGAACATCTGTTCGCGCAGAATGCCCAGAATGCCGTTCTTGCCGGCATACACCGGAATTTTGCGGGCACGGGCCTGCGCCAATACCGCGCTGGCGCTGGCATTGATGACGGCGGTGACGCCGCCGGACTGGGCGTAAAGTAATCTGCCTTTCGACATAAACATCCTTTAAAATTGACGAAACAGACGGCAACGGTTAGGGTGTCATTATGGCAAATTTTCGCCGTGGCAGCCGGTTCTCCGATTGGCGCCCGACTCCATTACTATGACTTTCCGAGGTTTTATGCGATTGGTTCTTCTCGGTGCCCCCGGTTCGGGCAAAGGCACCCAAGCGGCGCGGTTGAAGGAATATCTCAATGTTCCGCACATCTCCACCGGCGAGCTGCTGCGCGCCGCCGTGGCCGCCGGAACCCCGCTGGGTCTGCAGGCCAAGGAAGTGATGGAAGCCGGTGGTCTGGTTTCCGACGATGTGGTGCTCGGCATGCTGGAGGAACGCCTGCTCAAGCCCGATACCGGCAACGGCTTCATCCTCGATGGCTACCCCCGCAATCTGGCGCAGGCCAATGCCCTGGCGGCGCTTCTGAAAAAACTCGGTCAGCCGATCGATATCGCCGTGCAGCTGGATGTCGATACCGAGTTGCTGGTCGAGCGCCTGGCCGGCCGCGCCAAGGCCGAAGGCCGCGCCGATGACAGTCCGGAATCGGTGCGCAAACGCCTGGGCGTCTATGAAAGCCAGACCGCGCCCGTCGTCGATTATTACCGCAGTCTCGGCAAGCTCGCGCATCTGAACGGCGTCGGCACGCTCGACGAAGTGTTCACCCGCATCACCGAGGCTTTGGCCGGAACGCCGGAAGTCGGCTGAATCCCGTCATGAATCTGCATATTCTGGGCATCTGCGGCACCTTCATGGGCGGCGTAGCCGCTTTGGCGCGCGAGCTCGGCCACCGCGTACAGGGCTCGGACGCCAATGTCTATCCGCCGATGTCGACCCAGCTGGAACAGCTCGGCATCGGTCTTTATTCGGGTTACGCTCCCGCCGACATCGCCGCCGATAGCGATTGCGTGGTGATCGGCAACGCCCTCTCGCGCGGCAACCCCGCTGTCGAGCATGTGCTCAACCGTCAGATCAACTACCGATCCGGTGCCCAATGGCTGGCCGAGAACGTATTGCCGGGCCGGCATACGCTGGCGGTGGCCGGCACTCACGGCAAAACCACCACCACATCGATCCTGGCCTTCCTGCTGGAAGCGGCCGGGCGCGATCCGGGTTTTCTGGTCGGCGGTGTGCCGGAGAATTTCGGCGTCTCGGCGCGTCTGGGTTCCGGCCGGGAATTCGTGGTCGAGGCCGATGAGTACGATACTGCGTTCTTCGACAAGCGTTCCAAGTTCGTGCACTACGGCCCGCGCGTGGCCATCCTCAACAATCTGGAATTCGACCACGCCGATATTTTTCCGGATCTGGCCGCGATCCAGCGCCAGTTCCATCATCTGGTCCGCATCGTGCCGGGCGAAGGCCGCCTGATCGTCAATGGCGAGGATGCCGCGTTGGCCGAGGTTCTGGCCATGGGCTGCTGGACGCCTGTTGAACGATTTGCCATTGATGCCGAGGCCGAATGGCAGGCCGAACTGGTGCAGGCCGATGGATCCGAGTTCATCCTGAAACATCTCGGCCAGACGCTCGGTACCGTGCGCTGGAATCTGCTTGGCCGCCACAACGTGATGAACGCGCTGGCCGCCTTCGCCGCCTGTCATGCAGTCGGCGCCACTGTTCCTGAAATCATTCCGGCATTGGCCGATTTCGTCAGCGTCAAACGCCGCATGGAAGTGATCGGCGTCGCCGCCGGCGTCACCGTCTATGACGACTTCGCGCATCACCCGACCGCCATTGCAACCACTTTGGCCGGCCTGCGCGCCAGAGTGGGCGATGCGCGCATCGTGGTGGCCATGGAGCCGCGTTCGAATTCGATGCGCCTCGGCGCCCATTCGGCGCAGATCGCGCCCTCGCTGGCCGATGCCGATGCCGTGGTGTTTCTGCACCGGCCGGAACTGCCCTGGGATGCCGAAGCGGTTGTATCGGCACTGAAAGGCGAAGGCCGAACAGCCGCCAGCGTCGATGCCCTGATCAATGCCATCGTCAGCACAGTGCGTGCCGGCGATCATGTCGTGTTCATGTCCAACGGCGGCTTCGAAGACGCGCCGCGCCGTTGCCTGAAAGCCCTGCAATCCTGAATCAACGCCACTTCGGAGGCATTATGTCTTTACAGGGAAAAACCCTTTTCATCACCGGTGCCTCGCGCGGCATCGGTCTGGCCATCGCCCGTAAAGCCGGCAGTCTGGGTGCCAATGTGGTCATCGCCGCCAAATCGGCCGTGGTCAATCCGAAGCTGCCGGGCACCATTTTCACCGCGGCGGCGGCAGTGGAAGAAGCCGGCGGCAAGGCGCTGGCCATCCAGTGCGATATCCGCGATGAAGCCAATGTCGAAGCGGCGATGGCGCAGGCGGCCGAACATTTCGGTGGCATTGATGTCTTGGTCAACAATGCCAGCGCGATTTGGCTGCAGGGCGTGCTGAACACGCCCATGAAACGCTTTGACTTGATGAGCCAGGTCAATTCGCGCGGTACGTTTCTGTGCGCGCAGAAAGCGCTGCCGTATCTGCTGAAGTCCGGAAATCCCCATATTCTGACCTTGGCGCCGCCGCCGAATCTCGATCCGAAATGGTGGGGTTCATTTACTGGCTACACCTTGGCAAAAATGGGCATGAGCTTCGTCACCCTTGGCTTGGCCGAAGAATTCAAGGGCCGCGTCGCGGTCAATGCCTTATGGCCGAAGACGGTCATTGCCACCGATGCCATCAACATGATTCCCGGCGTGGATATCAATGCCGCCCGCAACGCAGAAATCGTTGCCGATGCGGCCATTGCCATTTTGCTTCAGAAATCCAGCGCCGCCACCGGCCAGTTCTACATCGATGAGGATCTGTTACGCGATAACGGTGTTACGGATTTCGAGCAGTACGCCATGGCTCCGGGAACGCCATTGCTTCCCGATTTTTTTCTGTAAGGAATTGCCATGAAGTACCTGCACACCATGGTCCGTGTCAGCGATTTGGAGGCTTCGCTGCGTTTTTATTGCGAAGGTCTGGGACTGAAGGAAGTCCGGCGCATGGAAAACAGCGCCGGCCGATTCACGCTGGTGTTTCTTGCCGCCGATGAAACCCCGTCGGCTGAAATCGAGTTGACCTATAACTGGGATCCGGAACCGGCCTACGGCAGCTCCCGCAATTTCGGCCATCTGGCCTTCCGTGTCGAGGATGTTTATGCCGTCTGCGCGCGCCTGCAGGCGATGGGCTACATCATCAACCGGCCGCCGCGCGACGGGCATATGGCGTTCGTGCGCTCGCCGGACCTGATTTCCATCGAGCTGCTTCAGGAAGGCCATCTTCCGCCGCAGGAGCCCTGGGCGTCGATGCCCAATACCGGCAGCTGGTAACTCAGTTCCAGAACAGAATGCGTTCCTGCCAGGCTTTATCCGGTTCGCGTGCATGCGGCGGATAGGCGATGTCCAGCGTATGCGCACCGGACTTCATCGGACGCAGGTCGATCATCGCGCGCAGGGCTGCCGGCTGGCCGTAGCGTGCCGGCTCGTCGATCCAGACGGGGCGAATCGGCTTGCCGTCGAGTTCGAGCCGAAGGTGCCCGGAAAGGCAGCGCTTCAGGCCTTTCGGAAAATGCTTCTGGGCGCATTCCGGAACCGTCGAAGGCGGCATCTGCAGCGGATGAGGAATGCGCAGCTCCAGATACTCGGTGTCGATGGTTTCGCTCTGGATCGACGGCCGCAGGGCATACTTCAGATCACCGTCCTGTCGGTCGCGATAGTGGGCGGCATCCAGCGTTGCAGGCTGTGCGCCGCCGGCTGGCACTTTGCTAAAACGCGGAATGGTCAGTGCCGTGGACAGCAGCGTGAAGGTGATGCCCAGAATGATCGCCGCCATCGCGGTGTTGCGGCTGCGCTGCATGGAAAAGAAATAGGCCGACAACCTGTTGCCGGTCGAGGACATGCCGAGGGCATCGATGCGCCGGATGGCGCGCTCCAGCAGTCCGTGCGCCCGTGGCCAGTTCTGCATCCGCGCCCCTGCCTTGGCGTCAAGCCAGAGCGGCAGCATCAATGCCAACAGGGGCAGACAGAGCCCGGCCATGAAAACCAATACCGTTGCGCCCTCGGATTCTGAAATCAGCCAGGTCAGCCACGCCACCAGTGCGCCGGCCAGCACGATGACGCTCGGTACCAGGATGGTCAGCGCGAATCCGATGCCGATGGCGAACACCAGCGTGCTGCGGTTGTCGGCGCGCTCGATGATGTCATCCATGCTGCCGTGCTTTTCGTCCATGACCCGTTTCTGGATCGGCCCGATTTTGAGTTTGTCGTGATCCAGACCCTGCGGGTGGATCGAGTGCAGGCCAATCAGGCTGACCCAGTAGGCGCGCAGGAGGATGTGGATGAGCAGGGTGATGATCAGCGCATAGGCCGCACCCTTGACGTAGATGAACAGCGGATTGATCAGGCCGGAGAGCTGGTTGTTGGCCAGTGCCAGCTGGATCGAAAGGAAGTGGCTGTTGATCCAGCCGGGGAACTGCATGAGTGCGAACACCGAGGCGCCGGAAAGCAGCAGTTCGATCTCCCAGGTCGGCGTGGTGCGTTTCGGCATTTTCAGCGCGTTGTCGGTCATGTAGTCGGTCTCAGAGCAGGGCATGTTTCAGGTCGTCGATCAGGTCGTCCGGATGCTCCAGACCGACCGAAATACGCACGAGATTGTCCGCCGAGACCGGGCGCGGTCCTTCGATCGAGGCGCGGTGTTCGATCAGGGATTCAACGCCGCCGAGCGAGGTGGCATTGGTGAAGATCCGCACGCGCGAGGCAAAACGCAGGGCGGCATCGCGGCCGCCGGCGAACTGCACCGAAAGCATGCCGCCGAAGTCGCGCATCTGCCTTGCGGCAACGGCATGTCCGCGGTGGCCGGGCAGGCCCGGATAGTGAACCGCCGACACGCCCGGCTGTGCGGCCAGGAATTCGGCCACGCGCTTGGCGTTGCTGCAATGCCAGGCCATGCGTGCCGGCAGCGAGCGTGCGCCGCGCAGGATCAGCCAGCTGTTGAACGGCGAGGCAATGCTGCCGGTGATGTGCCGCCGGTGCGCGGCCTGTTCGTACACCGAGTCGGCCTGCGCGAACACCAACGCGCCGCCCATGACATCGCTGTGGCCGCCGAGGTATTTGGTGGTGGAGTGCATGACCGCATCGGCACCCAGCGCGAGGGGCCGCTGCAGCGCCGGGGTGGCGAAGGTGTTGTCGCAGACCAGACGCGCACCATGCGCTTTGGCGATTTCCGCCAGCGCCGCGATGTCGGCCACGGCCAGCAGGGGATTGGACGGTGTTTCCGCCCAGATCAGTACGGTTTCCGGGCGCATTGCCGATTCGACCGCGGCCAGATCGGACATGTCCAAGGCGGTCGCGCTGATGCCGCGCAGCGGCAGGAATTCGCTGAACAGCGTGCGCAGCCCGGTGTAGCAGTCGTCGGGGATCAGCACGTGCGCGCCGTTGGGCAGGCACTCCAGATAGCCCTGCATCGCCGCCATGCCCGAAGCGTAGACCAACGCGCGTTCGCCGCCTTCCAGCGCCGCCAGACAGGTTTCCAGACGGTCTTGGGTCGGATTGGTCTCGCGCTGGTATTCATAGCCGGCACGCCGTTCGCCGGCAGCACCGTGTTTGAAGGTGGTGCTCAGATGCAGCGGCGGCGCGACGGCACCGGTTTCGGCATCGGCTTCGGCGCCGGCGTGGATGGCGAGGGTTTCAAAGCGCATGCGAATCTCCGGTGCTCAGGCCGCGTTGGGCGAGTTCCTGTTGGAAGTGATTGTCGTCTTGATAGACGAAGGCGTCCAGTCCGGCTTGTCGGGCGCCTTCGACATTGGGTGCTTTATCGTCCACGAACAGGGTCGATGCCGGGGAAAATCCGAGCCGGCGCAGACAGAGCAGGTAGGCTTCCGGATCGGGTTTGGTCAGGCCGAGGCTGCCGGAACAGATGAAGCGGGTGCGGAACAGCGGCATCAGTTCCGGCACGATGCGCTCGGCATGCTGTGCCAGCCAGTGGCCGTTGTTGCTGAAGACGCCGAACTGGACCTGCCCGGCCAGCGCCGTGCAGATGTCAAGCAAGGGCTGCCGTATCCGTGTCGCGCTGCGGCGGGCGGCAATGAAATCCGCACTCGGAATATCCAGGCCCCATTCGCTGCGCAGGCGGTCCATGTAGTCGTCAAGGCCGAATTCGCCGCGGTCGGAGCGTCTTTCCAGGCCGCTGTCGAAGACGGCGCGCGCAATGCTGTCCTCATCGACGCCGGCGGTTTCGGCCAACGCCCGGCATCGGCGCGGCCGGCTGTAGTCGACCAGCACATCGTCCAGATCGAGCAGCAGCAGTTTCGGCGGCATCAGCCGGCGGCGATTTCGTTGAACACGGCGTGCGCCGCGGCCAGGGTGTGCGCGATTTCGGCCTCGCCGTGCATGGCGGACAGGAAGCCGGCTTCGAACGCGGATGGGGCGAAATACACGCCGCGTTCCAGCATGCCGTGGAAGAAGCGGTTGAAGCGGGCGCTGTCGGAACGCATGGCATCGGCGTAGCCGGCAATCGGTCCTTCGCAGAAATACAGGCCGAACATGGCGCAGACGCCGGTGGTGGTGAACGCAATGCCGGCCTCATCCGCGGCCTTCTGCAGGCCCTCGCGCAATTGCTGCGTCCGCGCCGCAAGGTTTTCATAGAAGCCCGGCGCTTGAATCAGTTCCAGCGTGGCCAGGCCGGCGGCCATGGCCACCGGATTGCCGCTCAGCGTTCCGGCCTGGTAGATCGGGCCGCTCGGCGCGATCTGGCTGAGCAGGTCACGGCGGCCGCCGTAGGCGCCGACCGGCATGCCGCCGCCGATGATCTTGCCGAAGGTGCTCAGATCCGGAGTGATCCCGTACAGCGCCTGCGCGCCACCGAGCGCGACCCGGAATCCGGTCATCACTTCATCGAAAATCAGCAGACTGCCGTACTGCGTGCACAGTTCGCGCAGGTGCTGCAGGTAGCCTTCGGCCGGCAGGATGCAGTTGGCATTACCGACAATCGGTTCGACGATGACGCCGGCGATGTCATTGCCGAGTTCGGCGAACAGGCGCGTCGCGCCTTCGAAGTCGTTGTAGGTCAGGGTCAGGGTCAGATCGGCCAGGGTTTTCGGCACGCCCGGCGAGTTCGGAACGCCGAGCGTGAGCATGCCGGAGCCGGCCTTGACCAGGAAGGAATCGCCATGGCCGTGATAACACCCTTCGAATTTCACGATGCGGTTGCGGCCGGTGGCGCCGCGCGCCAGCCGGATGGCCGACAGCGTGGCTTCGGTGCCGGAATTGACCATGCGTACCATTTCGCAGCTCGGCACCAGCCGGGTGATGGTCTGTGCCATGGTCACTTCCAGCGCGTTGGGCACGCCGAAACTCAGGCCGTCGCGCATGACCTTGTCCACCGCAGCAATCACGGCAGGATGCGCGTGGCCGGCAATCATCGGGCCCCAGGAGCCGATGTAGTCGATGTAGCGGTTGCCGTCGACGTCGATCAGGTAAGCGCCTTCGGCGCGCTTGGCGAAGAAGGGCTCGCCGCCGACCGATTTGAAGGCGCGTACCGGCGAATTGACGCCGCCGGGCATCAGCGGCAGGGCTTGCTGGAACAGGGCATGGCTTTGATCGTGGTTCATGGGTCAACCTGGCTGAAGGAGTGGTGGTATGCGGCGAGCGCCGCGGACGGGTCCGGGGCATCGAAGACACCGGAAATCACCGCAATGAAATCGGCGCCGGCATCGCGCAGTCGGGCACTATTATCGGGGGTTATGCCGCCAATGGCGACTGTCGGCTTGCCCAGATGCCGGGCCTCGGCGAACAGGTGCAGCGGCGCCTGCGGCGCCAGCGGCTTGGTCGGGGAAGGAAAGACCGCACCGAAGGCTAGATAATCGACATCCAGCGCGGCGGCGGCCCGCGCCCGCGCGATGTCGTCGTAGCACGATATGCCGATCAGTGCTCGGCTTCCCAAAGCCCCGCGTACCGCCACCGGGTCGGCATCATCCCGGCCCAGGTGTACGCCATCGGCGCCGATGTCAGCGGCCAGCTGCCAGTCATCGTTGATCAGCAGCGGAACGCCGGCGTTCCGGCAGGAGGCCAGCAGCGCGCTTGCCTGTTGGCGTTTCAGCACGGCAGGCGCAGCTTTGTTCCGGTATTGAATCAGGGCCACGGGCTGCTTCAGCAGCATCTCGCACAGGGCGAGCAGGCGGCGGGTGTCGTCCAGGTCCGGCGTGATCAGGTACACGCCGCGGCGGTTTTCCAAGCGGGAAGGCATCAGGCTGAAATATAATGGCGGCAGAACTCCATTCTAGGTGCTTTTATGTCGGACAACGCGGAATTTCGCAGCTGGATCTGCATCGTATGCGGATTCGAATACCACGAAGCCGAAGGTTGGCCCGAGGAGGGCATTGCGCCCGGTACCCGATGGGAAGACGTGCCCGAGGACTGGTGCTGTCCGGACTGCGGCGTCGGCAAAGCCGACTTCGAAATGGTGATCGCTTAATTCAGGCGCTTGGGTAGGGCGGCAGCCTCAATCAGAAGGTTGCGGACGCCATCGGCATCCTCGGCGTCGGGCCGCAACTGGAGATAGCGGGTCAAATCGGCGTTGGCGCCACTGCGATAGCCGATTTCAGCGTAGGCAAAGCCGCGGTCGCGCAGAGCCTCCGGAAGATCAGGTGACAGTTTCAGGATGCGGTCGGCACTCCGGGCAACCCGTTCAAAGTCCCCCTGATGCTGGTAAATCGTCTGCAGATTGCGCAGCATCCGCATCAGAATGGTGCGGGCGGTGGCGGGCGCCAGAATCTGGAACAGCTGCGAGTCGCTGGGCGCAAGGCCATCCAGATGCGGGGTCACCCGCTCCCGCAGTTCTTCGATGCTGACCGGCCGGCCCTGGTTGAACGGGTCGAGAACCAGAATGCCGTCGTCGACCGGAAGCCGCACCAGAAAATGCCCCGGGAAGGAAATTCCTTCAAGCGGCAGGCCGATCCGGTGCATGACGGCGATATGTACCACCGCCAAGGAAATCGGAATCCCCAGCCGGCGGTCGAATACCTGATTCAGGTAGCTGTTGCGGGGGTCCTCGTAGTTCCGGGCATTGCCGGAGAATCCCAGTTCCTTGTACAGGAAATGGTTGATGGCGGTCAGTTTCGAGGGAATGTCCAATCCCTCGCTCAGGGAAGCGCTCAGGCGCCGGCCATACCCGTCAACCATGGCCAGATAAGCGCCGGTCTCCAGCTCCGGATACTCGTCGCGTGCGATCAGAAGGGCCGTTTCCAGCAAGGGCAGTTCGGCATCGGACAAAGTCGCGAGGCGGTTCCAGTCCGGCAATCCGGCATTTTCGGCCATCTGCTGCTCCTTTGGGCTTACCGGGCGGGTTGCACGCCATTCAAACGCAGGGGGTCCCCGGGTTTCAGGCCCAGGCTGTCGGCCTGCCCGGCGTTCAATTCCAGCACATAGCGGGCCGGACCGGCGCTGGGGAAAACCGGGCATTGCGGTTGATCGCCGCAGGGCGGCACGCCGAGCTGGGCGGAGACCAGTTTGAGCTTGCTGTCGAAGTAAAGGATATCGAGCGGAATGTAGGTGTTTTTCATCCAATAGGCCACCGGCTCCTCGCTGTCATGGATGAACAGCATGCCGGCATCGGCGGGCAAATCGCGGCGGAACATCAGGCCGCGTTCGCGCAGCTCGGGGGTGTCGGCCAGCTCCACGGTATAGCGCTTGCCCTTGAGCTCGACCGAGGGGGCGTCGGCAAGCTCTGCGCAGCCGGTGGCCGTGAGAACAAGGTTGAGCATGAAGCCGAACAGGAGCGGATTGCGCATGGCGGATTTTCCAAGGATGACAGGGACAGAATTCCCTGTTTGTGCCCCTGTCGTCAAGCGTCGGAAGGTCTGTAGCCCGGATTGACGGTTTTGCCCGGCGGCGCAGATGGGCGGCTAACTGAACTGCAGGTTAACTTTGCCGGAAAGCGGTTGACGGTATTTCAGATTCTTGTCATAATGTTCAACTCACTTCGGGGCGAAATGCTCGGAAGCAAATGCCTCGCAACATACGAAATTCAATTTCAAAATGTTGACGCGGCGAAAAAGGTCTGCCATACTGTGCGACCACTTCGAGACGAAATGTCCGAAGCGCGAACCCTTCGGGGCGAGCAGAATGATCTTTGTAAATGTGCGCAGGAAATTTGTGCGGGCGTCTGTAAGATGGGATT
>NZ_JAPDUI010000065.1 GCF_025980345.1 Arenimonas sp. GDDSR-1
ACATGGCCGTATTCCGAACCCTGGCTTTTGTGCACGGTGATGGCAAAGGCACCCTCATGGCTTGGCAGCGCATCGGGCGCAAAAGCACGCGGGCCGCTAACGCCCTCAAGGCCGGAAGCACCCTCGAACCAGACCAACAACTGGCCGGCCGAATCGCGCAGGCAGAGGCCGACATCACCGTTGAACAAGCCACTGGCCATATCATTGCGGGTAATCATCACCGTACGGCCTGGATACCATGCTCCGGCTGCGCTGTCCCCCGCGCCTTGACGAAACAAGGCCTCCAGCCGGGCATTGACCTGTTCGGCGCCAAATGGGCCTTCGCGTAACGCACACAGCAACTGGCGTTCGCGGATAACGCGGAGCCTTTGCGCTACCGCCTCCGGGCGGACCGGAGCAAACAGGTCCGCGTCCTGCCATTCCGAATAAAGTTGACGATGCCAGCGCTGCACACAGGCCTGCAGTTGCGGCAGGCTCTCGCAATGCTGGCGCTGCACGCGGGAACCGGCCGAATCACAGGCCCGGGCAAAGTCTTCGGCATTTCCGGCGCGCAGGGCTTCATTGACCGGCACCAGTGCCTGGTCGGCACGGAAGCTGTGTTGTAAACGAACCACATCGCCGGCACCGGAAGCTTCCAGTGCGGTGACCAGATCCAGAAAGACCGAGCCGGTCCCGACCGGTGGCAGCTGTTCGGCATCGCCGACAAAAACCAGAACGGCCGTTTCCGGAAGTGCATCCAACAGCGCACGCAGCAGTGGCAGATCCAGCATCGAGGCTTCATCGATCAACACCACATCGGCACCGATCGGATTGCCGGCATGGTGGCTGAAGCCGCGCTGCTGGCCACGACTGCCGAGCAGGCGATGCACGGTCATCGCTTCGGCCTGAAGTGCCGGTTCCAGCCATTGCGGCCAGGTCGAATCCCGGAAAGGAGCACGGCCCTGCAACGTGCCTGCGCCCTCACGCAGGGCATCGCCCAGACGTCGGGCCGCTTTGCCGGTCGGTGCCGCCAGGCGAATTACCGGCAGACGGCCCAGCCGGGCATGGCATTCGCGCGTCAAGGCCAATAGCATGCGCAGCACGGTGGTGGTCTTTCCGGTGCCCGGCCCGCCGGTCAACACGAACAGGCGGCGGCCGAGCACCTGTTGCACCGCCCGGGTTTGCGGAATGACCGACTCCGAGGCGGCGTCATCGAACAAGGCGTTTAAATCCCCGGCCGTGCAGGGCGCATGGGTCGGATTGACGGCACTGCGGCGGACGCGCAGATCGGCGGCGACGGCGATTTCATGCAGGGCATTGCGGCGCAGATAGAAGTGATTGAACTGCAGCACAAACGGTGTGGAAACCGCGGCATCCCCGGTCAGCACGGTCACCATCGGCTCGGCGGCCAGGGCTTCAATCTCGGCGGCGCTCAGTGCGCGAAATCCATGGCGTGAGGGCACCTCCGGAAGCACCATCAATGCGCTATCACCCTGACCCTCGGCATAGCTGGTCCATCCGGCGACTTCAGCCAGCAGGCGTGAGCCCCCATGCGCGAGCACCCATCGCGACACGGCGTCATCCAAGGCACGCCAAAGCTCGACATGCGGCAGCTGCGGCATGCTCCGGAAATGATAAGGCGTCTGGATCCGGGCGTTCATCCGGCCTCCTGCACTGCCGGCATGCCGGCCAGAACCGCTTGCACATCGGTCATTAAGGCCTCATTGAAACGATGCCGCCAGATACCGGCAGTTCCATCCAGTCCAACCGCCCGTACGAACAGGTAGAAACAATCGCCCAGATGCCGTGACCGGTCATAATCGGCAATACGCTGTGCCAGGTAACGATCCACCGCCACGGCATACAGCAGCGCCTGAAACCGATAATGATGGCTGTCCATGGCCGCTTGCAACGCAGCAGGCCCGTAATCGGAAAGACGGCTTCCGAGGCGGTTACTCTTGTAATCCAGCACATGAAAGCGGCCATCATGGCGGAACACCAGATCGATTTTGCCATTCATCAAACCGGCCAGCCGGCGCGAAGGTACCGGCACCAGATTGGCGTCACCGTGCGCCGCGCAGACCTGGCGCAAGCGGCCGATATCGGCATGACCCAGCACATAGTTGAACTCCATTTCGGCCCGCAGTTCGGATCTCGGCAAGACGCCGAGCCGCATGCCATCAGGGCCCAAGGGGGTATCAAGCACCGCCTGCAGGCGGTCGGCCAAATTGTCGACCAGACGCTCCGGATCGCCGTCGCGGTACTGCACATTATTTTCAGCAAGACACCGTCTGATCAAGGCTTTTTGTTCCAGCAATCCGCGCAAGGGTTCCCGGTGCTCGAATATGGCGTGCACGGCATTGCCGAAATCGGTGCCGGCCACGTCCATTAGAGCCGACAGCTCCGGATGCGGCAGTTCGGGCGATGCCGTCGCCGTTACTGACGTGGCCGTATCATTTTCGGCGAAGTCGATGCGCTCATCGATGGCCGCACTGTCCTCGACGGGCGATAGCACGTCGAATTTGGTCAGCGTGCTGAAGCTGTGTTTGAACGGCAAGGGACCCTGCGGCGGATCCGGCATCTCCCGCGCACTGCGATGGGCACCCTCGTCTGCGCTTTCAGGCATTGCCGTTGAGGCCTCAGGCGGCTGCCAATCCTCATGCCAGGCGATGCCCTCGGCGTGATCAATCCCGGTTTTCCAGTCGGCACGTTCCTGCAACCGGGCGACACTGACATCAAGGGCGCTGCGCGCAGTTCCGGACAGCGGCTTGGTGCTACGCGCACTACTACCCCGTCCGGGCGGCAGAACAAACACATGGCAGGCATGGATGGCCCGGGTCATGGCCACATACAGCACCCGGAAGCGTTCATCCTGTAAATCCTGCAAGGCCGTGCGCTCAGCGGTCTCACCGACCTGCCAGAGGCGCATGCCATCGGCGGTATCTCCGGCCTGTTGCAATCCGGATTCACGCTTCTCGCCATGCGCCCACATCAGGGGCAGGAAGACAATGGGGAATTCCAAACCCTTGCTGGCATGCAGGGTCATCAGATGCACGCGTGCCGCGTCCGATTCAATGCGCAGCTGCCGGTTATCGGCGGCGTCTTCGGCATCGTCTCCGCCATCTTCGCGCTGGGCCGCGAACCAGACCAGCAATTCCTCGGCCCCATTGCATTCGTCCATCCGGGTCTGCAGCAATTCGCCCAGATGACGCAGATCAGTCAAGGTCCGCTCCCCGCCCACGCAATCCAGCTGGACCGCCGCAATGCGCGCAATCAGGGCATCGACTACGGCCTGAATACCCCGTTGCTGCCAGAGCGCCTGCCATTGATGGAACACCCGCACGGCCGCCTGCCAGCGGGCGGCATCGCCATTCATGGCCGAAACAGCAGCGAAACTTGCGCCCCAGAGGCGAGTGGCCATGGCCGCCCGTAAGGCCCCGGCTTGATCGGCATGGGCCACGGCAAACAGGATGATCTGCAACTCGCGCGCCGTAGCGCCGGCAAATACGCTGCTGCGGCTGGTGCTGACACACGGCACGCCGCGGCTCTGCAGCAGATCGCGCAACTGGCTGACCTGATGGTGTGCGGGCAGCAGCACGGCAATGTCGGCCGGCTGTAACGGACGACTACCGATGGCATGCTCGCCGGATTGCAGCATGTGCTGAATGCGGTTGGCACAATCCGTCAATGCCAGCTGCGTGCGTACCGCTGCCGAGCCCTTGTCCGGATCCGCTGCCGCATAAAACTGAAGAGGCCGATCACAGGGTTCACCCGCGATGGTGTAAGGCGTTGCATCATTGCGGTCGCTGGCATGTACCGGGTGGTAATGCACACCGTCCTCGGCATCGTGTGTGCTCAGTGCCGTACCGCAAAGCGCATACCAGGCATTCATGGCGGCCACATATGTGCGGGAACTCCGCCGATTGGTATCCAGACTGATCCTGCCGTCCTCGGGGACATCGGCCGCCGCGCGCTGGTAGGCACGGATATCGCCGCCGCGGAAGCGGTAGATGGCCTGTTTCGGATCACCAATCATGACCAGATGGCCGCGCATCGACGCATCCGACTGCCGGTAAATGGCATCAAGGATGCCGTATTGTATGCCGTCGGTGTCCTGGAATTCATCGACCAGCGCCACCGGCCAGGCGGCATACAGCGTATCGGCCAAGGCGCGGCCGGCATCGCCATGCAAGGCGGCATGTACATCGGTCAGCAGCGCATCGAAACTGCGCTGGCTGCGTGCTGCCAAGCGGAGCTTGGCTTGGTCTTTGGCCCAGTCGGCGACTGCCGCCCAGAAGCGCAGGGTCTTGAAATGCAACACACCGCTTTGGGCTATGGCAAGCGCAAAGTCGGCGGCAACCGGCAAGCGTGGGTCATCTTTGGAATGTTTTAAAACGCCAGTCAATGCAGGCGCACTACTGAGAACGCTCTCCAAATCCGAACCCCCGGGCACGGCGGTCTCGCGATTCTCCAAAATATCGGCCAAAGACTCAAAGGCTTTACCCAGTTTGATGGTTTTCCCAAAGCATCCCACGAGGTCGCGGAATTCCTGGGCACGATCCTTAGGTAGCAAGCGATCCAGTTCGTCCTCGGTGAATGTACGGATTGTGCTGCCTGGCATCAGCAATTGGCCCAGTATGCGTTTGAGCGTCTGAGCATTCGGCTGCAAACCGGCACTGTGCTGCAGCTGAATCAATTCATCCTGTTGCGGATCGCCCTGCAGCAGCCGCCGGCGCAGATCCTTGGCCAGCTCATCCAGCAGCATCGCACCGCTGATCAGTTCACCGCCGTTGAACAATGCGCCGGAGGCAAAGGGATGGTCGGACAGAATCCGTTGGCACAGCCCATGCAAGGTGGTAATCGGTGCCATGTCGAGTTCGACCAGTGCCACCTGCAACTTCCGGGCATCGGCCTGCTGCACATCCGGGCTTTCCAGCCAACGGACCTGCAGCCAGAGCACATCCAGCGCCGCGGAATCCGGCGGTAAGCACTTGCGGCCGGAAGCATACGCCACGGCCCACATCAGGCGTGCGCGAAGGCGTTCACGCAGTTCCTCGGCGGCAGGATTGGTGAAGGTGGTCACCACGATCTGCCGCGGACTCAAGCCCTGCTCCAGCAGCAGGCGCAGATACAGCACGCTGATGGTCCAGGTTTTGCCGGTTCCGGCACTGGCTTCGAGCAGACTGCGGCGCCCCGATGACAGATCCAGCGTGCGCCAATCGCGATCAGCGTTCATGCCTGCGCCTCCGGGAAACTGATTCTCGCCTTCAAATCCAATGCGAACTCCCGGAGTGCCTGGTAGGCCTTGGGATCGGCTTCAAAATCGAGATCACCGGCCAACAATCCGTTGTAACCCTGGCCGTAGGCCTGCTCGCCGCCGCCGTTGTGGGTGGAATGCCAGATATTTTGTGCCTTGGCCGCATCTTCGGCATCGTCCTGCGCGGCGGCCCAACTGGTGCGTGCGAAATAAAGCGGCGGCAGAATTTCGGCCTGATGCCATTGCTGCAGCAACCAGGCAATACGTCGCTCAAGATCGGCACGATGCCCGGCCTGCGACGTGGCATCCGCGGCCAGATAAGCGGCATCCCAGAGGTTGATGCTGTCCTGCCAGTTCTGCTTTCCGGGTTTACACAACAGCAATAGACGGACCGGTGCCGGTGAAGCGATGCGCAGACGCAACAGTGCCCAGTCCAGGAATGCCGCGACACGCTCACCGAAGTGCAGCTCGGATTCGGACTTCAATTCACCCTTGCCGGCGTTGGGATACATCCGCACCAGCACCCGGCCCTGAGCCTGGCCGGCCATGGCATAGACATGATCGATCCGGCCATTGAGCCGGCACGTACGGCCGTTGACCGTGAAAACGTCATCCACGTTTTCCTGCAGGGCTTGAGCAGCGCTCTCGGCATCCAGCAGTTCGCTGGCCTGAACGCATTGCAGGGCGCTGCAGACCGATGCGGCTTCCTGCTGCCACGCGGCAAGCCCGCCCGGACCGGACGGCAACAGTCCGCTGCAGCGGACCCAGTCCGGGATCTGCGTTGCATCCCAGGCGAGGCCCGCCGGCAAGGCTTCGCCGAAAAACACCCGGCGTGCCACGGTGGCCATCGGGTCCAGACGGCCGTCCATGGGCTCATCCTCGGCCAATCGGTCCGTGTCCAGGGCATCGAGCCGCAGCTGCAGGCGTTTTTCCAGAAGATGCCGTGCCGGATCGCTGAAGTAATCGCGCAGTACCGGCAAGGCAACCTGCGCCGGTAACGCGGTTTCGATGGCGGGCGTGCCGTCCAGAAAACGGAGTGGATGCGTGCGGCCCTTGCCCTGCATGCGGGCAAACCGGGCATCAAAGGAAAACAGACGCGGATCGCGTTGATCGAAATAACGGGCATCGAAGGGTTGCAGCGGATGCTTGACCCACCAGGGCGCGGATGGGTGTTGGTCCGTGCCGGGATCCAGTTCGGCCATCAATTCGGCCAGCGGCGCGGCTGGATTGCGCGGCTTGCCGTCCTTCACGCTTTCGCCGAGATAGCTCAGATGCAGGCGATCCCGCGCTGCCATCAGGGTTTCCAGAAACAGGTAGCGATCATCGCTGCGCACATCGCGATCCCCGACGCGGCGCAGACGGGTCATCAGATCCAGACCGCCATCGCTTCGCCGGCGCGGAAATTCGCCGTCATTCAAGCCGAGTACGGCCAACATCCGGAACGGAATCGCCCGTTGCGGCACCATGCCGCAGAAGGTGATGCCGCCCATCAGAAAGCGTTGCCGTTCGGCTACGCCGGACAAGCGCTCCAAAAGCACCTCGCGCATCACGGCAAAATGCAGGCGTGGGTTTTCCTCGGCCACTTCGGTTTCCAAGGCCATTTGCCCGACAAACCGGAGCAATGCATTCCAGGCACTTTCGGCGGCGGCATCATTCGGATCAATGCGAAGCAAAGCCTCCAGCCGATGGGTGAGCAAGGCCTGCCATTCCGCGGCGGTGCATTCGCGGCTGGCCAGATCGCACCAGGCCTGCACTTCCTGCAGTAAATAATCCAAGGCACCCAAAGCCTGTGCGCCCGGCCCATGGATGCCGGTCACCGGCAGTACTTCGCTGCCATCCGGCAGCAGCAGGGCATGATCACGATCACTTTCCGGCGCATCCGACATCAGATAGCCCGCAATCATGCGATCAACCGCCCAGGCGAAGCCATGCTCGCTCACCGCAGGCACATCGAAGCCGGCGCGATGTTGGGCATCCAAGGACCACGCCACCCGGCTCTGGCGCAACCAGTCGCGCAGCGCCTCGGTGGCATCGGCATCCAAGCCGAGTCGGCGCTGGACTTCCGGCACGGCCAGTAAGTCGGCCACTTCCGGCGCGGTGATGCGTTGACCGGGCAACGCCAACAATTGCCGCAGTAGGGTAAACAGGCCATGGCTGCGCGAGACCGGCACGTCGGCCAGATGATAAGGCAGGAGTTCACGGGCCGAGGCCGCTTCGCCGAACACGGCCGGAATCAGCGGCACATAGGCACTGATATCCGGCGCCATGACCATCATCTCACCCGGCGCAATGCCGCTGGCCAAGGCATCGAGCAAGACATCACGAAGCACTTCCAGCTCCCGTTGCCGGGTATGGCAGGCATGCACGCGTAAGGAGGCATCGGCCATTTCGGTCGCGGCATCGCCTGGCGGCGTCATCAGCTCCGGCTTCAGTTGGCGGATGCTTTCCTGCAGGCGTTCCAGGCGATTGACCGGATTCGGTTTGGCCTTGTCCTGCCAATGACGTTGGTCATCGCGTATCGGGCCATCGGTCAGCTGACTGAAAAAATGCTGACCCAGGCGGCCCCAGCGCGCCAACAGCGGATGCCCGAGCTCCTGCCAGTACTCGCCCTCGCCCGCATCGGCCAGGCGCTGCTGTTCCTCGGCGCGATAGGTCTGCCACTCCGACGGCGCGGTGATTTTCAGGCCGCCCCAATACTCCAGACAGGGATCGGGAATATACAGCGCCACCAGCGCGCCTTCGGCATAGGCCCGAAGCACCTGCAGCTCCGAGGGCGCCAAATGGCTGACGCCGAACACATGCAGCACCGGCCGCTCTGTCGGATCGGCTTTCAAGGCACCGATCAATTCCTGCATGGCATGACCGCGGTGGCGGCCGAGCCGGGTTTGCACCGCCCGCCACAACGGCCCCAGCAGCTCCGATTCCAGGCCTTGGCCGCCGGCATAGTTGAATTTTCCGGCTTCCCAAGCCTGCAGCCAATCCGGCCGGTAGATGACATATTGCGAGTAAATGCGCGCCAGACGATCGGCCAACTGGAAGCGACGGCGTGCCGCTTCGGCTGCACTCGTGGCGCCGCTCAAATAATTCGCCACACGCGCATCGCGCATGCCGGGCACGCTGTGCCGGGAATCCAGCAAGCCGTGCAGACTCCAGCGCAAGTGGGCGACCTGATAGCGCGGCAGCGCCACAGCACCGGAACCCAGATGCGCATGTGCCTGGCGTTCAATCCAGGCACTCGGCAAAAGGATGTCGAGATTGGCGGCAATGCCCTGCACGCCCTGATGCCGGGCCAGCGCGCCGCTGAGCCATTGCTTCATGCCCGGATGCGCGGCAATGACCGTGTGTGGCTGCAGCACATTATCCGGCCAGGTCAGATCCAGCAACGCCCACAGCGGGGCAATCAAGGCTTCAAGACGGCTGGCGCGATACACCTGAAAGCCGGTCTCCGGGCCGCCGTTCATGCTGGGATTACCTTGCGTCATTGCCAATTACCGCTCCTTGGTTCTGTTTCGATTATAGCGCGGCGCTGGACAAACACCCCGGTCGAATTCCATCAGACCACAGGCCAATCTCAGGATATGAGAACGCCCTGTTTTAAGCTGTGTGCATGTCCCGAGGAACCCCATGCCACTGACCGAAACCGATGCTCTGACCGCCTATGCCAAAGCCCTGAATACGCTGAATGCGGACGATCTGTGGCCCTTACTGGCGGAGGACTTTGAATACGGTTCGCAACGGGTCTTGGCCGACATCACCAGCAAGGCGGTGTTCCGCGAGTATTTCAGCCAGAAATTGGCGGCGGTACGCGCCAGTGGCCGTCCGCTGTTTGCCGAAATCGGCCGCATCCAGGCCTACGGCCACGAACACTGCGTGATTCTGGCGCAGGACCGAAAAGACCATCTCGTCGGATTGGCATTTGCCGATGTCGCCGACGGCTTCATCCGCCGCATCGATGTGTGCATCGTTCCCGATGCCCATGACGCCCGACGCAGCGGCTTCTACCCGGCCTGAGCGCAGCTTGCGCGCACCCGCCGGCTTTTCACGGCACTTTGCCGTAAACCTAAAGGAGAAAGACCATGACGACCCCGCAATCCACCCATATCACCCTGATCCTGGACCGCTCCGGCTCGATGAGCGACATCACCGACGACATCATCGGCGGCGTCAACCGCTTCTTCGATGCGCAGCGCAAAAGCGACCTGCCCGCCACCGCAACACTGGTGCAGTTCGACAGCCAAGATCCCTTCGAGGTGTTGGCCGAGAACGTGACGCTCGATAAAGTGCCGCCGCTGAGCCAAAGCAACTACCAGCCCCGCGCCTCGACCCCGCTGCTGGATGCCATCGGCACCGGCATTCACCGCCTCAGCGCCCATCTGGACATGCACACCCCGGAAACCAAGCCGGATGCAGTGGTGTTCGTGATCGTGACCGATGGCATGGAAAATGCCAGCACCACGTTCACCCGCGCCCACATCACCGACCTGATCAAGGCCAAGAAGGACGCCGGCTGGGAATTCGTATTCCTGTCCAGCGATCTGTCGGCGGTGCAGGAAGCCCAGGACTTCGCGGTTCACTCCAGCCGTTCGGCCAACTTCTCGAAACGCCGTGTCGCCGACAG
>NZ_JAPDUI010000024.1 GCF_025980345.1 Arenimonas sp. GDDSR-1
CCGCCTTCATTGACGACCACGCCGGTATTGAAAATCCATTCGAACAGCGAATCATCGGTGGTATCGCTCAAATCGCTTTTGTTGTTGCCGTTGCAGTCGAGGCCCGGGAAGAACGTGACGTCGGGCAGCGTGCCGTCGCCGCCGTCGATATCGAGGATATCGAGGCCTTCCTTTTTGGTGCCGGCGGAATGCCCGGACAGGAAATTGTTTTCCGAACCGCTGATGGCCGGACAGCCACAGGCATTGTTCACGGTAACGCAGGTCGACTTCAATTGAGACGCCGGTGTACTTTTCAGATATTCGCCCACCTGACAGGTGGCCACGCTGCCGACACCGCCGGGGGCGGGGCAGGCTCCACCGGCACCGCTGCCGATGCCGACATCATTCGGCGACCAGATGGACGCCGGCACGCCGTAACCGCCGGCATTGGGATTGGCCACGATTTGGGCATTACCCAAGCCTTTGACGATGCCGGAGCCGATCACCGGCACTGAAGAAGATTGACTCGCATCGGTGTAGGATGCCCAGGTTTCCTTGATCACGGCGGTACTGCCCTCATTGGTCAGCGTGGCCTGGGAGATGAAGGTAATGGCCACGCGGTTGCCCTTGGCCGGATTTTGGGTACAGGCCGGGGTGGCCAGCGAGGAGTCGATGCGGCACAGAACTGCCTGCACATTCACCACGGATGGAAAGGCCGCAGTACCGCCGACATTGCCGACCGCGCCATAGGGCAGATAGGTTGTCGCCAGTGTTGCACCGGTGCCGTCGGTGGTGAAGAACCAGAGCTGGTTGCGGCGGGTGGCATTCGGTTCGGATCGGCACGGGTGCGGTCGGCCGCCGATGGTCGCGGTATTGCTGACGCCGTTGCAGCTGACCCAGCCGTTGCCGCCTGCGGTGGTATCCAGCCAACCGCCGACTGCATTGCTGATGATCAACGCACGGCTGGCTTTGACAAACTCGCCGGCCATGTTGATGCCGGTTTCCGCGGCCTGTTCGGCGATGCGTGCACGGTTTTCATTCAGCGCCGTGCGCTGTTCGAAGAAGCCGACACTGGTCGAAAACAGAACGACCACGCTGAGAATCAGCAGCAGCATCATGGTGATGGCCAGGGTCGATATACCGCGCTGGTGGCGGCGTCCGGTAAAGGCGTTCGAATTCATATCCATAATGTCCTCTTAGGTTCCGGTCGGCGCCAGGGCGCAGTTCGCGGAGGCTTCCAGGCAGTCGGCGCGCACTTTTACGCTGCTGGTGATGCCGCGGGTCACGGTGCCGTCTTCCGACTGGCGCAGCTGCCCCTGCAGGCCAACGCCGATCTGACGGATGGTCATCGGCGTCGAGGTTGCCGTTCCGGCCTGAACGATATAACCGCTGGTGTCCAAGGTGAAACTGGTGATGTTGATGACCCGCGGATCGGACAGCGCGCACCAGCCGGAGGCCGTATTGCAGGTGGCCGGATAATTGGTGTACGTGGGCGCACCGCCGGCGCAGGTCGGCGTGAGTCCCGATGCGCTTTCACCGATTTCAAGAACACCCACGGTCTGTCCCTCGACCGTGCGGAAGGCCAAACGCAGCGCGCGGATCTCCCCGCGGGCCCGTTCGATCGTGCCCGGCGTGCCGCCGGTGCGGTCATAGGCATAGATCACACACCCGTCATTGGCGGTACCGTCACCATCGGCATCGTTGCCGACGAAAATCCGGGCAAAGGGCGAAACCACCAAGGCATTCAGGGTGGACGCCGCGGTGTAGCGGTTCATGTTCTCGTCGTAACCGGCACGGCGCAGCTCGCGCGAAATGAAATCCATGGAATTGCGCAGTTCCTGGCTCAAGCGGGTGGACTGCACGTATTCCGAGTTGGCGGTCAGGCTGGACAGGGTGAACGCCAACACGGCCGACACCACGATCAGGCCGATGGCCAGGGAAATCATCAACTCGACCAGACTGAAGCCCTGCGATTGTCGTTTATGAGCGGCCATGGCTTCCTCAGTTGCAGCGTCGGTTGGTGTATTGCGGCATTTTGGCACTGGCCGCACTCGGTTCACAGGCCACGGCGCGGCCGAACAGATCGACGTTCACGCGCAGGCGGTAATCGGTACCCCCGGCCGGGCTGGCCAACTCCCAATACCCCGCACTGGTCGGCTCGGTCAGCCCGCCGCGCTTGGGATCGATGATGACCACCCCGTCATCGCCGATCAGGGTGTCCGGGTCGCCCATGTAGCGGATACGCTTCCATTCGGCCTGATCGACCGGATACCGGCCGACAGCGCAGAAATCCGAATCGGCAGCATTGGTTTCGAAACAATCGCATTGGCTGTCATCGGAGGGATCGGTGGTGACGGCGGCGCCCATGCAGTAATTGGCGTTATCGGTGCTCATCGATACTTTGACCAGGGCATTGCGCTTGAGCGATTCAAAGCGGGCGTTGGCCCAGAAGCTGATGATCTGGTCGGTTGCACCGCGCAGAGCGCTGCGCTGGCGGAATTCGTTGAATGACGGCAGCGCCGCCATGAGGATGATGGAAAGCACGCCGACGGTGACCATCAGTTCGATCAGGGTGAATCCCCGCATGGACGGTTTGTTCTCAGGCACGCGCATCTCCCCCTGCTTTTCGGCACAGCTTACTATGCCTTGGCATTTCCGGGATGGCAACGGACAACCCGATGAACGGCGGATTTTTCCGATGAACGCAGGCGGGTGCATTGCATTCAGCGCCGGAAATTGGCATCCTTAGCACTCCAACGGCGGGAGCAGCACATGCGCAGCAAAGGTTTCACCCTCATCGAGCTCTTGGTCACCTTGGCCATTGTCGGCATTCTGGCCATCATTGCCATTCCCAGCTTCACCGAGCAGGTCGCCAAAAGCCGGCGCGCCGAAGCCATGCGCGGACTGGGCGATCTGCAGCTGCGCCAGGAACGCTGGCGCGCAAGCAATGCCAGTTATGGCACTTACGCCAATCTTGGCAGCCCGACCGTGCCGAACTACACGCTGACCGTTACCGGCGTTTCGGCCACCGGCTATACGCTGACCGCAACCCGTGCCGGCGCGCAGAGCGGCGACCGCTGCGGCAATTTCGTGCTGACCGTGGCCGCCGGCGTGGCCACCAAATCGCTGTCGGGCGGCGGCAACACCAGCAACTGCAACTGGCCTTAACGCACCACTTTGTAGCAGGGGTGGTAGACCCCGGAGATTTTCATCCGGCGCTGTTCCACGAACGATTCCAGCAACTCGTCCATGGCCTGCATGATGTCGGCATCGCCGGATATGGCGAACGGTCCGCGCTCTTCGATGGCGTGCATGGCCGGTTCCTTGACATTGCCGGCGACGATCCCCGAGAACGCCCGGCGCAGGTTGGCCGCGAGCTCGTGCACCGGCTGGTCGCGGTGCAGCTTCAGGGCCGCCATCGCTTCATGAGTCGGCTGGAACGGTTTCTGGAAGTCCAGCGGCACATTGAGCGACCAATTGAAGAAGAACGAGTCCTTTTCCTTGATGCGTTGCTCGCGGACCAGATGGATGCCACGGCTCATCAGCTTGCCGACGCGCTCGGCATCATCGACCACAATGGTGTAATGCGCGGCGGCTAGCTCGCCGAGGGTGAGCTTGATGAAACGATCGATATGTTCGAAATAGGCGGCCGAGGCGCGCGGGCCGGTCAGCACCAGCGGCATGCGGATGCCGCTGTTATCGGGATGCAGCAGCAGGCCGAGCAGATACAGGATCTCTTCGGCGGTCCCTACCCCGCCCGGAAACGCGATGATGCCGTGTCCGAGCCGAACGAAGGCTTCCAGGCGCTTTTCGATGTCCGGCATGATGACCAGCTCGTTGACGATCGGATTCGGCGATTCGGCGGCGATGATTCCGGGCTCGGTGATGCCGATGTAGCGGTTATGGATGCGGCGTTGCTTGGCGTGCGCGATGGTTGCCCCTTTCATCGGCCCTTTCATTGCTCCCGGTCCGCAGCCGGTGCAGATGTCGAGTGCGCGCAGACCGAGCTCGTAGCCCACTTTCTTGGTGTACATGTACTCTTCGCGCCCGATGGAATGGCCACCCCAGCACACCACCAGGTTCGGGTCGGTATTCGGATGCAGCACCGAGGCATTGCGCAGGATCTCGAACACGGCGCTGGTGATGCCGGCATTGGTTTCCAGGTTGAATTTGCCGCTGGTCCGGATTTCGCTCGAGGTGTAGGCGATATCGCGTACCACGGTGAACAGCAGGTCGGCAACACCGCGTATCAGGTTGCCGTCGACGAAGGCCGTGGCCGGCGCGTTCTGCAGGTCGAGGCGGATGCCGCGGTCGAGCTGCAGCACTTCGATGTCGAAATCCGGATAGCGCACCTGCGCCGCACGCGGATCATCGGATTCGGTACCGGTGGTCAGCACCGCCAGTGCGCAGCGGCGCAGGGTCTCGTGCAGGCCGCCCTGGCTGATGTCACGCAGACGGGTGAGCTCCTCGCGCGAGAGCACGTCCATGCCGGATGGTGAATCGTTGTAGCGCCGGTGCGGCGGAAAGATCTGGGTGCTGATGGTCGGGCTTTCTTTGTTCATTGCGGTCATTGCTGGTGATTGGACTTCAGGATAAGGGTTTGCCGGGCATTAGGCAAAAAAAACCGGCCTTTCGGCCGGTTTTCAGGGGTATTGCTTGGATCAGAATTCGTACTTCAGGGTGACTTGCGCCGCCCACTGCGATTCGCCGGAGTTCTGGCGGGTGACGAAATCCTCGATGGTGCCGTTGATGCCGTAGATGTAGCGGCCGTTGGCATCCAGACCCATGTAGTCGACGAAGCTGCGCGACAGGCCACCGGCGGAGCTGAAGGCGATTTCGTCGATATGGCCCCAATCCTTGTTCAGCAGGTTGCCGAAGTTCAGGATGTCGAAAATCAGCGTGGCCTTGTTGCCTTTGAAGAAGCCCGGCAGTTCCTGGCTGATGCGTACGTCGAAGGTGTTGGTCCACGGCGCGAACGAGGAGTTGCGGGAAACCGCACCACCGGCGAATTGATCAAGACCCTGGGCTTCAACGATCGACCAGAAGGTGGCTTCGGCCTGCGCGGCACTGACGCCGGTCGGGCCTTTGAACACCACTTCGCCCGAACCCAATGCGGTCGGGATGTACATCAGGTCATTGGCGTTGCCGTCGCCGTTCAGATCGTTGTTGTAGATCCAGCTGTACGGCTTGCCTTTGCGGCCTTCATAGAAGACGCCGAAACGGGTGGCGTAATCGCCGAAGAAGTTGTGCTTCCAGTTCAGCGAACCGGTGAAGCGGTCCTTGACCAGATACGCCGAGTTGGCGGCCACTTCTTCATTGGCGTTGAATACCGACACCGAGTTCCAGTTCGAGTTGGACACCGACGAGGTCAGCGGGCTGACTTCGGTGGCGCTGGTGGTGGTGAAGCCCAGGCTCCAATCCATTTCTTCGAAGGCACGGCCGGAGAAGGCCACGGTGAAGGCACCGCCGCCGCCCTTGCCGGTACGCTCGGCCAACAGCACGTTGTTGAAGCTGCGGTTGCTCAGAGCGCGGGTACGCGATTGGCCCGACGGGGCGCCGCAGGCACCGCTGGTGCTGGTGACCAGCGAACCGGAAGAGTTGTAGCTGTAGCAGCTGGCGCTGAAACCGACCGGATGGTAGTACAGGTCACGGCCATCATTGCCCTGACGGGTGGCTTCACCCAGGTTCAAGTGCTTGTAGTAAATGCCGTCTTCCACGATGGTGCGGACATACTCCATGGACATGACCACACCGGCGCCGAGTTCTTTTTCAAAGGCCAGGTTGGCTTTCCAGACCGAGGGTTGCTGCAGATCGGCCGAGAGGAAATCGACGTTCGGGGCCGGCGGACTGCCGGCAATGCCCGGCTGGTTGGCCGGATCCGGATCGAAGAAACCATCGGTGCGCGGGCAGGCCGAAGAGCCGGTACCCGAGCAGCTGATGATGCCGGTGGTGATGCCGGTATTGGAATACGGATTGGACAGCCAGACGTTGGCGGCTGCGCCCTCGAACAGGCCGAAACCGCCACGGACCTGCATCGGTTTTTCGCTGTCGAAGGTGTAGTTGAAGCCGACGCGCGGCTGGAACAGGCTGTTGCCGTCCAGCGTGTTGGTGTTGTCATAACCGAAACCGCCGGTGGCGCGGGTGGTTGTGCCGGTACCCGGAGTGGTCTGGCCGGTCACGAAACCCGGCAACGTAGCAGCAGCGGCGGCGGCGTTGAATTCCGGGCTGACGCCCATGGATTTGCGATCAACGCGAACGCCGTAGGTCAGGGTCAGATTGGTATTGACCGCCCAGGTATCCTGCAGGAACAGGCCGAGGTTCTGGTAATCCCAATTGGCCACGCCGTCGTTCAGATCATAACCGTTGATGCCGACCTGGACCGCATAGCTGGCCGGACGTCCGCGGCGGAAGTTTTCCAGCATGGCGGCGGTGTACTGGTCGCGGGTCAGCGAGCTGCAGGTCACGGTGACCGGCAGGGTCGGATCGGTATAGCTCAGGGTACCCGAACTGTTGATGCAGTCGAAGGTGTAGTTGCCGCGGGTGTCCTGCAGGAAGGCGTTGTAGACTTTGTTGTCGTCGTAATCGAAACCGAACTTCAGCTCGTGATCGCCCATGAACCAGTTGGCGCCGCCGTAGTAGTTCCAGGTTTCAGTGGCCAGATCGTTGAAGTGGCGGCTGCGCTCGGTACCGGCCAGCAGGCCGGCGGAGGTGCCGGTCACGCCCGGAACGGCGCCCGAGAAGTTCAGACGGATCTGCGGCAGATTGGAGTTGTTGACCGGCTCACTGGCGTAATCGCGGTAGGACACCTTGAATTCGGTCGAGAAGTTCTCGCTCCAGTCGGAGAAGAACTGGCCGACCCAGGTTTCGATCGTTTTGGCTTGGGTATACCAATGCGAGTCCAGAGACATGGCCAAGCCGCCGCTGGTGAAGTTGCTCGGGTACAGCGGCTCGTCCTGTTCGGTCTTGCTCCAGCGCAGGCTGGCGCGGTGGTTGTCGCCGATGTTGGCATCCAGCTTGATCAGGGCATCCTTGACCTTCAGTTCGGCGGCCGGAGCATCGGCACTGCCGAGGTCGAAGCCCCACACGCTGGAGGCGATGTTCTGGGCGGCGGTGATGTCGGCATCGGTAATCGGCACGTTGAAACGGTCGCTGCCGGCCGGGCCGGCGGCCGGGCCGCCACGGGTGCTGGTCAGCTCTTCATAGGCCGCGAAGAAGAACAGGTTGTCCTTGATGATCGGACCGCCCAGGGTGAAGCCCTTGGTCTCTTCCTTGAAATCCGGCGGATTGGAATAGGTGTCGGTGCTGCGGCTGTAACGGTCGCCCGCCATGGAATCCGAACGGTACACGTAGGAAACCGAGCCGTGGAAATCGTTGGTACCGGACTTGGTCACGGCGTTGATGTTGGCGCCGGTGTAGCCCTTCTGGGTCACATCGTAGTTGGAGATGTTGATCTGTACCGATTCGATGGCGTCGATGGAGATCGGCTGCTTGGCGGTCGGCAGGTTGTTGGCTTCCAGACCAAAGGTGTCGTTGGTCGCGACCGAGTCGATGGTGATCGAATTGAAGCGGGAGTTCTGGCCGCCGACCGAGATTTCACCACGCTCCTTGTCGGTCTGCGACAGGCGCGGATCGAGACGGGCGTAATCCTGCAGGTTGCGCTGGATCGAGGCGAAGGACTTCAGCTGTTCGGGGCTGATGTTGGTGCCGGCACCCATGTTGGTGGCGCTGAACACTTCCGAGCCGGCGGCAACACCGGTGACGGTCACCGAGTCGAGAACTTTCTGGCCCAGGGAGGCATCCAGCGATTTGGTTTCGGCCAGCTGCAGATAGACGTTGTCGCGGGTTTCGGTCACGCCGTCCTTGGTGATGGTGACGGTGTACGGACCGCCGACGCGCAGACCGCGCGAGGAGTAACGGCCTTCGGCATCCGTCACGGCCGAGCTCACGGATCCGGATTGGTTGTGCTTGATCGACACGGTGGCGCCGGCGACCGGCTTGCCATCGGTGCTGGTAATGCGGCCGCCGATGGCGGACGACGTATTCTGCGCCATGACCGGTGCGGTCAGGGCGACCGCAAGAGCCATGGAAAGCTGCGAAATCCGGATGCGTTTGCTTGAATTCATGATGAGTTGACCTGTTGTGAGGTTGAGGAGCCGAAGTGTGGCCGCCTGAAAAAGGTGAAGCCCTGCTGAACTACGGCGGAATTTTACCACCGAATGTTAATTTTATGTATGTTTCATGACAGAAATGTGACTCAGGCCGGGCTGTTCAGGTAGGCCTGAATGCCGTCCATCAGCATCTGCACCGAAATAGCCACCAGCAGCATGCCCATCAGGCGCTCGAGAGCCACCAGAACCCGGGTTCCGAGGATTTTGTAGAGGTAAGTGGCTGAAAACAGGATGACCGCGGTGCCCAGCCAGGCAATGGCGAGCGCCAAGGTCCAATCCCCCATCCGGCTCGGGTCCTGGCTGCCGAACAGCATGACCGCCGCCATGCCGGAGGGACCGGCCACCAGCGGGATGGCCATGGGCACGATGAAGGGTTCACCGACCTCGCCGTCGCCGAACATGCCTTCAGGGCTCGGGAAGATCATTTTCAGGCCGATCAGGAACAGGATGATTCCGCCGGCAATGGACACCGACTCCTGACGCAGGTGCATGGCCTCCAGAACATACTTGCCGCCCCAGAGAAATCCGAGCAGGACGAAAAAGGCAATCAGCAATTCACGGATCAGTACAATGCGTTGCCGGTGTTTGGGCAAGGGCTTGAGCAGGCTCAGAAAAACCGGGATGTTGCCCAACGGATCCATGATCAGGAACAACAACAGGGCGGCGGATACCATTTCCATCGATCAGCTCCAGTCCGGCCGGAGAATACGGCCGCGGTGGGAAATCCCTTCGGAAGACAGCAGATAGACGCAGGCCGGCGCATAGACGCCGGGCTCGGGACAGGCGGTGGCGGCCTCTTCGACATAGGCCCGTGCCCGGATGCTGGTGCGCATCGGGCCGGGCTGCAAGGCGCTCACGCGGACCGGACCGTCATCGGTTTCATCGTGGAGGATGTCCACCAGCCCTTCCAGGCCGGCCTTGGCGACGCCGTAGGCGCCCCAGTAGGCTTTATTGACCCGCTCCCGGTTCTCGGTCACGAAAACGACGGCGGCATCCTCGGCGCGGCGCAGCGCCGGCAGGCAGGCTTGCGTCAACAGCCACGGTGCGGTCAGATTGACGTGGATCTGGGTCACGAACTCTTCCGGATCAGTGGTTTCCAGCGGACGCAGGCCGGAAAAATCGGCGGCGCAGTGCAGAATGCCGTTCAAGCCTCCGAGTTCGGCGCAGATTTTGTCGGCCATGGCCTCGTAATCGGCCGGATCGGCACCGCGCATGTCGAGCGGATACAGCGCCGGCTCCGGACCGAGCTTGCCGATGGCATCATAGACCCGGTTGAGTTTGGGGATTTTTTTTCCCAGCAGCACCACCGTGGCGCCGGCAACGGCAGCGGCCTTGGCCGCCGCTTCACCGAGGCCGCCGTAGGCGCCGGTAACCAGAATGACCCGGCCGACCAGACTGTTCGGCGCGGGCACCGGCAATGCCATCATGCGGCTTTCTGGGCCTCGGCCACCATGGTGGCCAAATCACCGCTTTCGTAGAGTTCCATGGTGATGTCGCAGCCGCCGACCAGCTCGCCGTTGATGAACAATTGCGGGAAGGTCGGCCAGTCGGAATAACGCGGCAGGTTGGCGCGGATTTCCGGCTCTTCCAGCACATTCACGGTGTGCATCTGGGCGCCGACGGCTTTCAGCGCCTGCACGGTGCGCGAGGAGAAACCGCACATCGGGAACTGCGGCGTGCCTTTCATGAACAGCACGATCGGCGCGCTGGTGATTTCGGCTTTGATACGGTCGTTGATCGGACTATTCGGCATTTGACGCTCCAGACGGATTGGGGAAACACATCACATTCACTTCCAAGGTAGAATTATAAAGCTTATTCCCCCATTACGCCCGCCGGAGACTGCCCCCATGGCCATTGAATTGCCCACCCTGCCCTACGACCGCACCGCACTGGAACCGCATATTTCGGCGGAAACCATTGATTACCATTATTCCAAGCACCACCAGACCTACGTCACCAATCTGAACAACCTGATTGCCGGCACCGAATTCGAAGCCGCCGACCTCGAAACCATCGTGCGCAAATCGCAGGGCGGCCTGTTCAACAACGCCGCGCAGGTCTGGAACCACACCTTCTACTGGAACTGCCTGAAGCCCAACGGCGGCGGCGCCCCGAGCGGCAAACTGGCCGAAGCCATCGACGCCGCGTTCGGCAGCTTCGATGCGTTCAAAGCCGAATTCACCAAGACCGCCATCGGCACCTTCGGGTCCGGCTGGGCATGGCTGGTGCAGCGCGCCGACGGCAGCCTGGCCCTGGTCAGCACCTCCAATGCCGCAACCCCGCTGACCGGCACGGATAAACCGCTGCTGACCTGCGATGTCTGGGAACACGCCTATTACGTGGACTACCGCAACGCCCGCCCGAAATACGTGGAAGCGTTCTGGAATCTGGTCAACTGGGATTTCGTATCGGCCCAGATGGCCTGATCCGGCACCTGTCACGCAACGAAAAACGCGCCTTCGGGCGCGTTTTTCGTTGGTGCATGCAACGGCTGTGTCAACGTAGCCGGGGCAGAACCTGACTCACTTGCTGTTGTCGGTCGAGCGCTTCGCCGACACGGGCCAAGGCGTCCGCCAAGGCCGCGGCACTGTCTTCCCGCAATGTGGCATGGCCGACCTTGCGTCCGGCACGCGCTGATTTGCCGTAATCGTGCCAATGGCCGCCGGATTCCTGCAACACCGGTCCGGCCTCCGGCATGGCACCGATCCAGTTCAACATGCAGCTGACACCGACCGAACGGGTGCTGCCGAGCGGCAGGCCGAGTACGGCGCGCAGATGGTTCTGGAACTGAGAGGTTTCCGCGCCTTCGATGGTCCAATGTCCGGAGTTGTGCACGCGCGGTGCCATTTCATTGGCCATCAGGCGGCCATCGCACAGGAACAGTTCGAGTGCGAACACGCCCACATAATCCAGGGCTTCGGCTACTTTCCGGGCGCAGGTAATGGCCTCGGCTTCGAATGCGGCGGCCTCGGTGGCCGGCGCCAGGCTGGCCGAAAGCACGCCCTGCTCATGCCAGTTTTCGGTGAGCGCCCAATGCCGGAATTCACCGTCACGTCCGCGCACGGCAACCACCGAAATCTCGCGCTGGAACGGCACGAAGGCTTCCAGGATCAGGCCGACGGTCAGGGTCTGGGCGCCGAGCGCTGTCCATGCCGCGGCGATATCGGCTTCGGCCTTGATACGGAACTGGCCCTTGCCGTCATAACCGAGGCGGCGGGTTTTGAGAATGCAGGGCATGCCGATTTCGGCGATGGCGCTCTGCAGGTCTTCGAAGCAGGTGATGTCGCGGAACTCGGGAACGCCGATGCCGAGTTCGCGGAACAGATTCTTCTCCGCGAGCCGGTCCTGCGACACCGCCAGGGCGTTCGGATTGGGGAACACCGCGACTTTGCCGCTCAGCCAATGCGCGCTTTCGGCCGGTACATTTTCGAAATCGAAGGTGGCCACATCGATTTTTCCGGCGAATTCCGCCAGGATGTCTTCGTCGCGGTAATCGCCGACCAGCATCGGTGCGAACTGGCCGGCGCAGGCGTCGGCGACATTATCGAGCAGCAGAAAGCGCAGACCGAGCGGCGCGCCGGAAATGGCCATCATCCGGGCCAGTTGCCCGCCGCCGAGAATACCGACCGTGGTCATCGGCGCGGATCGTCGGCCGCCATCACCGCTTCGGTCTGCTCGCGGCGGAACGCAGCCAAATGTGCGGCGATTCCGGGAAATTCATGGGCCAGCATGGCGGCGGCGAAGAGGCCGGCATTGGCGGCGCCGGCGTTGCCGATGGCGAAGGTCGCGACCGGAATGCCGGCCGGCATCTGCGCAATCGAAAGCAGCGAGTCCATGCCGCTCAGGGCTTTGCTCTGCACCGGCACGCCCAAGACGGGAACGGCGGTTTTGGCGGCCAACATGCCCGGCAGATGGGCGGCACCGCCGGCACCGGCGATGATGACCCGCAAACCGCGCGCGGCGGCCTGTTCGGCGTAATCAAAAAGGACATCGGGGGTGCGGTGCGCGGACACCACCCGCACTTCATGGGGAATGCCGAAGCTTTCGAGATGCTTGACCGCATGCTGCATGGTTTCCCAATCGCTGCGGGAGCCCATGACGACGCCGACCAGTACCGGATTTGAATCAGCCATAGCGCTAACCCCGTTTAAAGGCGTATTCTATGCGGATATCGGTAAAAACTCCACGGTCATGGACAAAAAACTGCTCGACATCCTGTGCTGTCCCGCCAGCAAACAATCCCTGTCGTTGCTGTCGTCAAATCAGCTCGACGCCTTCAATACCGCGATCAACGCCGGCAACGCCGTGCAGCTCGACGGCCAGCCGGTCACCAAGCCGTTGAAGGAAGCGCTGATGACCCGCGACGGCAAGCTGCTGTACCGCATCGATGACGGCATTCCGGTGCTGCTGGCGGAGGAAGCCGTCGCCGTCGCATCCATCGACGGCCTCGTGGTCTGAACATGGCCGTGGCTGGCGCGCCGGACCCTGCAACGGTTGCCGCCGATGCCGCGCGCAGTCTGGCCGAGGACATCCAGACCGGCGATGTCACCGCGGCCTTATTGGAAAACGATCAGGAATCCGGCTATGTCATCGCCAAGGAAGCGGCCGTTATCTGCGGTCGGCCGTGGTTCGATGCCTGCTTCCGTCAACTCGACCCCGAAATCGCGATGGAGTGGCTGGTCGATGAAGGACAGGCCGTGACTGCCGGCACTGTGGTGGTCCGCTTCCGCGGCAAAGCACGCGCCCTGGTCGGTGCCGAGCGCAGCGCGCTGAACTTCCTGCAGACCCTGTCCGCCACCGCCAGCCAGACCGCCGCCTTTGCCCAGGCCCTCGCCGGCAGCCGGACCCGCGTGCTGGATACGCGCAAAACCCTGCCGGGACTGCGTCTTGCCCAGAAATACGCCGTGCGCATCGGCGGCGGCATGAACCACCGCATGGGGCTGTTTGATGCCGTGATGCTGAAGGAAAACCACATCATCGCCGAAGGTTCGATTACCGCCGCGGTCAAAAAAGCGCGCAGCCTGTATCCGGACATTCCGGTCATCGTCGAAGTCGAGAATCTGACCGAACTGCGTGAAGCGCTCGCCACCGACTGCACACGGGTTCTCATCGATGATTTCAGCGATGACGACATGTTCGCGGCGGTCCGCATCGCCGATGGCCGCAAACCGCTGGAAGTATCGGGAAGCGTCAGCATGGAGCGCCTGGCGGTCATCCGCGAATCCGGCGTGGATTTCATTTCGGTCGGCGCCATCACCAAAAACATCCGCGCTATCGATTTTTCGATGCGCTTGGGCAATCCGCCATGACCGCGATTGTCCTGATGCTGCTGGCCTTCCCGGCCGTGCTGTTCTGGTCCTCCGGACGCGCAGCGGCTGAACAGGCCGGTCATTTCGGACGGCAGCTGTGCATGCGTGCCGGCGTGCAGTGGCTGGATCAAAGCGTGCACCAGGTCAAACTCGGCATCCAGCGCAATGACGCGGGCCGGTTATGCTGGAAACGGATTTACCAATACGAATACTCGCATGACGGCCACGACCGCTATGCCGCCACCATTACCTTGGTCGGTGGCCGCGCCGTGTCGTGGGTCGAGCCGGTGGCGAAATCGCCGGATCCGTTTACTTGACGATCCGCAGGTGGCCGCCCTTACCCGGGGCCGGCGGTTTCGGCGGATCCTCAGGGCCGAGGTCGATGGCGCCGCTGTCCGAATCGGGCTCATAGGCTTCCAATCCCTCCTCTTCGGCGGCCGCTTCATCGGCCGGCAGCATCATGCCCTGCCCGGTTTCCTGGGCATAGATCGCCAGAACGGAGGCCACCGGCACATACAGGAACTGGCTGACGCCACCGAACCGGGCCTTGAAGCTCAGCGCTTCGTTGCCCAGCTCAAGCGACTCGACCGCGCGCATGGCGATGTTCAGCACGACCTTGCCGTCCTTGACGGTCGAGGGCGGCACCATGACATCCGGCTGGGTGGCATCGACCAGAATGTAAGGCGTGAGATTGTTGTCGTTGATCCACTCGTACAGCGCCCGCAGCAGATACGGGCGGTTCGAGGTCATGGCCGGGGAAGCGGACATCAGCTGAAGGCGAGCTCGCGCAGGCCCTTCTCTTCCGGGGTCATGCTGCGCATGAACGCCGGATTGCGGAAAATCCGCAAGCCGTAATCTTCCACGCATTTGGCGTCTTTCGGCAGCTGGATGCCGAGCGCCGGCAACCGCCAGATGATGGGCGTGATGGCGCAGTCGACCAGACTCATTTCGTTGCCGAAGAAGAATTTATTGCTTTTGAAAAACGGCAGGGACTCGAGGATCAGCTCCTTGAGGCGCTTGCGGGCGGCCTCCACATTCTTGCCGCCGGCCATGATCGCCTGCACCTGCGGCACCCAATCCTGCTCGACCTGGCGCACCGCGATACGGTGCATGGCTCGGAAAATCGGCTCGGCCGGCATCAGCGCCGGATGCGGATAGCGCTCGTCGAGATACTCGGCGATGACATTGGAGATGTAGATGGCATTGTCGCGCTCGACCAGGGTCGGTACCGAATGGTAGTGCGGTGCCAGCATCAGCAGGTCTTCCGGCGGATTGGCGGTGTCGACCGAAATCAGGTCGTAGGTGATGCCTTTGGCAGCCATGACCATCCGGACTTTGTGGCAGACCACGCAGTTCTTGGCCGAATACAGGGTTAAGGTATTGCGCGAACGTGGGGTTGTGGCCATTCCTTGTACCTATCGATGTAAGAAGTTGAGCGGCTTTTTTTGTGATTTATGCCACTTTCCTTAACATGGCGAATTTCGCCGCTTTTTGCAAGCCTTTCATGAAAAAAGGCCGCAATGCGGCCTTTTTTCCCAGCAAAATCCGTGGATTAGTGGACGTCGGTCCAGTATTCCTGTTTCAGGAAATAGGCCAGCAGAGTGAACAGGGCCAGGAACAGCACGGCCCAGACGCCGATCGACTCGCGCTTGCTGGCCGAGGGTTCGCCGACATAAGCCAGGAACGCGGTCAGATCACGGGCGACCTGGTCGTATTCTTCCGGGCTTAGACTGCCTTTCTTGTGTTCCGGAATGCTGTAGCCGGTGATGCATTGGCCGAAGGCTTCGCCTTTCGGGCAATGACCGCCTTCATGCTTGGGTTCGGTCAGCACATGCTGGCTGCCCTGCAGTTCCCACAGCACATGCGGCATGGACGCGCCCGGGAACACGGCATTGTTCCAGCCCATCGGGCGGGACTCGTCGACATAGAAGTTCTTCAGGTAGTTGTAGACCCAGTCGGCGCCTTCGGCTTTGCGGCGGGCGATCAGGCTCAGGTCCGGCGGGGCTTTGCCAAACCAGGCGGTTGCCTGCTTCGGATCCAGTCCGGTGTTCATGGACTCGCCGAATTTGGCATCGGTGAACATGAGGTTGTTGGTCACTTCTTCTTCGGTCAGGCCCAGATCCTCGGCCATGCGCGAGTAACGCATGTAACCGAGCGAATGGCAGGCCGAGCAGTAGCTCATGTACAGGGCGGCGCCGCGCTGCAGCGAGCCTTTGTTGCCCAGGTCGACCTGGGCCGACTCCATTTCGATGCCGGCACCGGCGGCCGAGACGTTGCCGGCGGCAAATGCCGCAGCGGCGATCAGGGCACGGAAAATAATGGCGGTCTTAGTCATGATCGGGCACCCGGGCTGGGACTTCTTTGGTCTGGCCCATGGCCGACCAAATTGGCATGGTTAAAAAGAATCCGAAATAGAACACGGTCAGGATGCGTGCGGTCCAGGTCTGCGCCGGGCTGCCGGCCTGCATGCCGAGGTAAGCCAGCACCACGAAGGCGATGGCGAACAGGGCAATCAGCACCTTGTGCAGGGTCGGACGGTAGCGGATGGACTTGACCTTGCAGCGGTCGAACCACGGCAGGCCGAACAGGATCAGTACCGCGCCGCCCATGGTCATCACACCGAACAACTTATCGGGAACGGCACGCAGCATCGCGTAGAAGGGGGTGAAGTACCAGACCGGCTTGATGTGCGCCGGGGTCACCATCGGGTCGGCCGGAATGAAGTTGTCATATTCCAGGAACAGACCGCCGAAGGTCGGCGTGAAGAACAGGATGAAGGCGGCGATGGTCAGGAAGAAGCCGACGCCGAACAGGTCTTTGACCGTGTAGTACGGGTGGAACGGAATGCCGTCTTTCGGCTTGCCGTTTTCGTCCTTCACTTTCTTGATATCGACGCCTTCCGGGTTGTTCGAACCGACTTCGTGCAGGGCACCGAGGTGCAGCACGACCAGCAGCAGGATCACCAGCGGCAGCGCGATCACGTGCAGGGCGAAGAAGCGGTTCAGGGTCGCATCGGAAACGAGGTAGTCACCGCGGATCCATTCGGTCAGCTCCGGTCCGATGACCGGCACCGCACCGAACAGGTTGATGATCACCTGGGCGCCCCAGTACGACATCTGGCCCCAGGGCAGCACGTAACCGAGGAAGGCTTCCGCCATCAGGGTCAGGAAGATCAGCATGCCGAGAATCCAGACCAGTTCGCGCGGCTTCTGGTACGAGCCGTAGATCAGGCCGCGGAACATATGCAGATACACGACCACGAAGAACAGCGAAGCGCCGGTCGAGTGCATGTAGCGGATCAGCCAGCCGCCCTCGACATCGCGCATGATGTATTCGACCGAGGCGAAGGCTTCGGCCGCGCTCGGCTTGAAGTTCATGGTCAGGAAGATGCCGGTGACGATCTGGTTGACCAGCACCAGCATGGCCAGCGAGCCGAAGTAGTACCAAAGATTGAAGTTCTTCGGCGCGTAGTATTCGGACATGTGTTTCTTGTAGGCCGGCATCAGGCCCGGCGTGCGCTCATTGAACCAGGCGGTGACGCTGGAGACGGTACGCTCGATGACGCTCATCAGACGGCTCCTTGGGGGGCGACGCCGATCACGATGGTGCTGTCATCGGTGTAATGGTAGGGCGGGATTTCCAGATTGGACGGCGCCGGAACGCCCTGGAAAACGCGGCCGGCCAGGTCGAAGCGGGACTGGTGGCAGGGGCAGTAGAAGCCGCCTTTCCATTCCGGATCGAACGGCTGCGGCAGCATTTCCGGCACATAGCTCGGCGAACAGCCCAGATGGGTGCAGATGCCGACGATGACCGCGATGTTTTCCTTGCCCTTGATGGTACGGGCCTCGTTCTTGGCGAAAGCCGGGGTCTGGTCGACATTGTCCGATTTCGGATCGCGCAGGTTGCCGTCGAGGGTCTTCAGGGCCGCCAGCTGCTCGGGGGTGCGTTTGAACACCCAAACCGGCTTGCCGCGCCATTGCTGGATGATGCGCATGCCCGGCTCGTTATCGATCTTGCTGATGTTGACCGTGACCGGGGCGCCGGCGGTCTTGGCGCGGGCCGAGGGCTTGAAGGAAGTGACGAACGGTACGGCGGCGAAGCCGGCACCGATGGCACCGACCACTGCCGTGGTGGTGGTCAGGAAACGGCGACGGCCGGTATTGACTTCGTGGTTAGCCATTCGGCTCTCCAAATCAGTGAAATGAAAGGAACTGGCCCGGACTGCTCCGGACTTATCGGCATATTGTAATAGATTAAGCCCCTGTTCAACAACGCCTGAACGGCTCAGCCGGAATTGAGGGCTTTCCGGTAACGATCGGCCAGTTGCCCGACCCGGGCCACGTAATTCCGGGTTTCTTTGTAGGGCGGTACGCCCTTGTAGCGGTCGACGGCACCCTCGCCGGCATTGTAGGCGGCCGCGGCCAGGGTCAGGTCGTTTTGGTAGCGTTTGAGCAGGAAGGCCAGATACTGCACACCGCCTTCGATGTTCTGTGCCGGATCGAAGGCATCACGGACCCCGAATCGACGGGCCGTGGCCGGAATCAGCTGCATCAGCCCCTGCGCGTTCTTGGGCGACACCACATGCGGACGGTAGGCCGATTCGGCGTGGATGATGGCGCGCACGATGGCCTCTTCGACCCCATAGCGCTTGCTGGCGGCGCGGATTTCGGCGGCATAGGCCTGGGTATTGAGCCGGACATTGCCGAAATTGACCGTGGAACCGGCGGTACAGGCATAACAGGCCGCGATCGAGAAAATCGGATATTCGGTGCGCTTGACCTGGACATTGGCCACCCCTTTGGGACGGGTGCTGGCGAAATGCTTGACGCCATCGGCGTCCACCCAGACGTAGGAGGTGGAATAGCCCATGCGCAGGAATTTGGCCTCGCCGGCGGACTTGGCCGCGACCGACTGCGCGCCGGCCTCCCCGGTGGCCGGCTGGGGTGCCGTGAACGAGGTCTTCTCGTGGTTGTAACTGACCGTCTTGCAGGTGGCGCCGGGGATTTTCTTCTGCACGAATTGCGGAACGCCATCCGGGCCCTCGCAACGGTAAATCTCGCCGGCCCACACGGCCGGCGAGAAGACCAGAAGCAGCACGATGGTGCGGACCGGCAAAATGATGGCACTTCCCCTGAAACAATGCGGTAACCCTAGGGAATTTAACACAGCGCGCATCAAAGATTGAACCGGACCTCGACCAGCGCCTCGCCGCCAACCGGTTGCCCCTGCACCCGGCGCGGATTGATTTTCCATTTCCTGACGCCGGCCAAGGCGGCACGGTCCAGCGTTTTGTCACGGCTGCCTTGGTAAATCCGCGTTGCGGTCACGGTACCGGCGGCATCGTAACTGGCCAGTACGATTACCATGCCGGTAATGCCGCCGCGCAGCGCTGCCGGCGGATAGGCAATCGGATATTGGGCACGGGTACTCGCATCGACCTCACCGCCCGCCATATTGCCGATGTTCTCGCCCTGTTCCGGCGCCTGTTCAGGCACATACACATCACCGGGCAGCGCCTGGTCGGTGGTGGCCACCACGTTGTCGGCCTTTGGCACCGGCGCAACCGACGGACGTGCCGGCGCGGCAGTCACCGGCGCCAAGGGCTTCGGCGGCACCGGCAGCAGGGGAATCGGCTTGGGCTTTTCCGGCTCGGTGAACATGATTTCAGTGACGGTCTGATTCACCGGTACACGCTCGGGCATGGCTACCGGCGCCAATAGCAGGCCAAAGGCAAGAATATGGACGGTCAGCGTGGTGCTGATGGCGATGATGCGTGCCGGACTCAGGTTTTCCCAGACAGTTGCGGATGGACGGATGCTTGATTCCATGACTCCTCCTGACGCGGGTGGGCTCAATTCATCCTAGAGCGCCCGTCATCGGAAAAGCCAGTGCACCGAAACATTCGGTTTATCGTTGATTCACCCGCCGAAGGCCTGCCGTGGCCAGTGTTTGTAACGCCCGGCGATGCCCATCGGCGGTTTGCCGATATCGATGCCGATGCCGCGCAGATCGGATTTGAGTTCGTCGCGCAGCAGGTGGTAATCCACCTGCGTGGCATGGCGCGAACCGCCGTCGAAACGGTAATGCGGATGATCCATTTCGTGCTGGATACGCGCGGCCAGATCGGACGGCCGCCGGTAACGGCCGGTGATCTCGGCACAGGCCAGCATGGCCTGATAATCGGCCAGCGGCCAGATGCAGCCGGTGGGCTGGAACAGGCCGATGAAATACAGGTTGGCGATGCCCTCGGGAATCATCTTGCGGTACAGCGGCACTTTTCCGGCATGCTGGAAATCGATCAGCTCCGGCGCGAAAAACGGGAACTTGATCCAGAACCCGGTACAGGCGCAGACGCGGTCGAAGCGCCGGCGGCTGCCGTCGGTGAACTCGACGGTATCGCCGTCGAAGCGGCGGATGCCCGGCACCGGCGTGATCCGGCCATGCCGGATGAAATCGAGCAGGTCGGAGTTCATCGTGGGATGATGGCTGAGCACGGGTTTTGTGTTGACCGGCAGGCCGTAGTTTTCATAGCTGCCCTGGGTGATGCGCAGCATCTGCGTCATCAGCCACTGTTTGACGCGGCGCGGCAGGAAATTGAGGCCGGCGCCGGTCACATCCGAGGGTTTGCCGAGCATGAACTTGGGCACGAACCACTGTGGACTGCGCATCGACAGACACACCTGCCCGGCCAGCCGTGCCGATTCCACGGCGATATCACAGGCCGAATTGCCCGCGCCGATGACCAATACCGCTTGCCCGCGCCAGCTGTCATCGATGCCCTTGAAGTCATGCGAATGCATGTAGATGCCGGTGAACTGCCCGGGGTATTCCGGAAACTTCGGGGCCCAATGATGGCCGTTGGCGACCATCAGCGCATCGAAGTCGGCGGTCTGCGGCGCGCCGTCGGCATCGGTAAACGCAATCCGCCAGGCGCCGCCCGGCTGCGGCTCGGCCGAGGTCACCGTATGGCCGAAACGGATGGCGGGCATCACCCCGAAATGGATGGCGTAACTTTCGAAATAGGCCTGGATCTGGTCGTGCCTGGGATAATCCGGGTAATGCGGCGGCATCGGGAAATCTTCGAATTCGGACAGCGCCTTCGAGCTGATGATGTGGGTGTTTTCGTAAACGCTGGAATGGCCGGTCGCGGCGTTGAATACCCAGTTGCCGCCGACTTTGTCGTTCTTTTCGAACACGGTGACTTCAAGACCGGCCTGGACGGCATTCTTGGCCGCGGCCAGACCGCTGGGGCCCGCCCCGATGACACAAACGCGTTTACCCTGCATGCCACGAGCTCCAGCCGCTGTCGAGACGCCCATTATGCCCAAAACAGCGGCCGCTTCGGCCCAGTCTTGTTACAATGGGCGCCCCTCCCGACCGGAATAAGCGCCATGACCGGGAAATCCCCCGCCAAGAAGCTGTACATCAAGACCCACGGCTGCCAGATGAACGAGTACGACTCGGACAAGATGGCGGACGTGCTCAATGCCGGCCACGGCCTGGAACTGACCCAGGACGAAACCGAGGCCGATGTCATCCTGATCAACACCTGCTCCATCCGTGAGAAGGCCCAGGAAAAAGTATTCTCCCAGCTCGGCCGCTGGCGGGAGCTGAAAGCCCGCAACCCCGATCTGGTGATCGGCGTCGGTGGCTGCGTCGCTTCGCAGGAAGGCGAAGCCATTCTCAAGCGTGCGCCTTACGTGGATCTGGTATTCGGTCCGCAGACCCTGCACCGCCTGCCGGAAATGATCGATGCCAAACGCGGCAGCGGCAAAGCGCAGGTCGACATCAGCTTCCCGGAAATCGAGAAATTCGACCACCTGCCCAAACCGCGGGCAGAAGGCCCGACCGCCTTCGTATCGATCATGGAAGGCTGCTCGAAATACTGCAGCTTCTGCGTGGTGCCGTACACGCGCGGCGAAGAAGTTTCGCGCCCGTTCGACGATGTGCTGCTGGAGGTGATGCAGTTGGCCAATCAGGGCGTGCGCGAGGTCAACCTGCTCGGCCAGAACGTCAATGCCTACCGGGGCGCGCTGGAAGGCAGCGATGAGACCGCCGATCTGGCCCTGCTGATCCGCGCCATTGCGCAGATCGAGGCCATCGGACGGATCCGCTACACGACATCGCATCCGCTCGAGTTCTCGGATGCGCTGATCGAGGCGCACCGCGATGTCGACAAGTTGGCGGCCTACCTGCACCTGCCGGTGCAGTCGGGTTCCGACCGCATTCTGGGCGCGATGAAGCGCAATCACACCGCGCTGGAATACAAAGCCAAAATCCGGAAGCTGAAAGCCGCCAAACCCGGAATCGCCATCAGCTCCGATTTCATCGTCGGTTTTCCCGGCGAGACCGAGCGCGATTTCGAGGCCACGATGAAATTGATTGCCGATGTCGGTTTCGACCAGAGTTTTTCCTTCATCTACTCGAAGCGGCCGGGTACGCCGGCGGCGAATCTGCCGGACGAAGTCCCAGAACCGGTCAAGAGCGAACGCCTGCGCCGCCTGCAAGAGGCCATCAACAAGAACGCCTACGCCATTTCCGAGGCCATGGTCGGCACCGTGCAGCGGGTCCTGGTGGAACGTCCGAGTACGCGCAATGCCGCTGAACTGACCGGGCGCACGGAAAACATGCGTTACGTCAATTTCGAAGGGCACCCGCGTCTGATCGGCCAGTTCGTCGACATCCGAATCACCGAAGTCCGCGTCAATACCCTGCGCGGCGCGGTGCTGACGGCATGACCCGTGGGCCGGTGCAATGCGATATCGGGGTCAGTTACGGCCTCTCCCGCAAAAGCGTGCCGGCACCGGCCAGCTTCAAACGCTGGGCCGAAGCGGCCTGTCAGGGCCGCATCAAGCGCGCCGATATCGCCATCCGCGTCGTTGATGCCCCGGAAGGCCGACGCTTGAACCAGCATTACCGCGGCAAGGATTACGCCACCAATGTGCTCAGCTTCCCGGCAGAACTGCCCGAGGGCGTGCGGCTGCCCCTGCTCGGCGATCTGGTGATCTGCGCGCCGGTGGTGGCCAAAGAAGCAGCGGACCAGGGAAAATCGTTAAGTGCCCATTACGCCCACCTGACGGTGCACGGCGTCCTTCATCTGTTGGGACTGGATCACGAAAACCCGCGTGAGGCCGAGGCCATGGAAGCGATCGAGCGCGGCATTCTGGCGGAGCTGGGCTTCGCTGATCCTTATTTGGTCGACTGAAGCCCAAGAATCAATCATCCCCGCAACGGGGATGTGTCTCACCGTCCAGTTCAATCGGACAATAAAGGTCGTGCAGGATTTCGATGATGCGATGAGCCGGACCTTCGGGAACCTCATAAAACACGGTCTGTGACTGCCTGCGGGTACTGACCAGGCCTTTGTCCCGCAGCACGGCCAGATGCTGGGATAGCGCCGACTGGCTAAGCGGTATGCGTGCATTGATCTGCGACACGCTGCGTTCGCCCTCGATGAGCAGACAAAGAATACGCAAGCGTTGCGGATTGGCCAATGCCTTCAGGAGATCGACAGCAGCCTCAGCCTCCCGCGCCATGGCTTGGGTGTCGATATCCGTATTCGAGGTTTTAGAGGGTCTAGTCACGAACCCATTATAAAAGGGCTTGACTAAATTAGCAATATCTAATTAATATAGTCAAATACCAAGAAACGGGCCCCGCCCGAGGAGAAAGCCATGACACGCATCGTCGTAATGGGTGCCGGTATCGCCGGCATGAGCGCCGCCTATGAACTCCGCAATAAACTCGGCAGCAAAGCCGAAATCCGCGTATTCGGCGATGGCCCGCGCTTCAGCTTCACCCCCTCGAACCCGTGGCTGGCCGTGGGCTGGCGCGATGCCGAACAGATCACCCTGGATGCCGGCGAGCATCTGGTCAAAAAGAACATCCACTTTGTGCCCGAGCGCATCACCGAAATCGATCCGGTAGCCAAGACCGTGCGCACCGGCCTCGCCGAGCCCACTCCCTACGACTATCTGCTGATCTGCACCGGGCCGCGTCTGGCGTTTGAAGAAGTGCCCGGTACCGGTCCGCACGATGGACATACCCACTCGGTGTGCACCACCCCGCACGCCACCGAAGCCTGGGCGCATTATCAGGAGTTCCTGAAAAACCCGGGGCCGATCGTGGTCGGCGCGGTTCAGGGCGCCAGCTGCTTCGGGCCGGCTTATGAGTTCATCATGATTCTCGATGCCGATCTGCGTAAACGCAAACTGCGCGACAAGGTGCCGATGACTTTCGTGTCCAGCGAGCCCTACATCGGGCACATGGGCCTGGGCGGCGTCGGCGATTCGAAAGGCCTGATGGAAAGCGAAATGCGCCAGCGCCATATCAAATGGATCGTCAACGCCAAAGTGACTGGTGTCGAGCCCGGCATGATGCGTGTCAGCGAATGCGACGACAGCGGTGCCGAAAAGAAAACCCACGATGTGCCATTCGCATTCAGCATGATGCTGCCCGCGTTCAAGGGCGTGGATGCCGTGGCCGCCGTGGAAGGACTGTGCAACCCGCGCGGCTTCGTATTGACTGACAAGCACATGCGTTCGGTGAAGTACCCGGAAATCTTCTCGGCCGGCGTCTGCGTGGCGATTCCGCCGGTGGAAGCCACCCCGGTCGCCACCGGCGCGCCGAAAACCGGCTTCATGATTGAATCCATGGTGACCACCATCGTGGAGAACATCGACGCCGAAATCGCCGGAAAACCGGCCGAATTCGAAGGCACCTGGAATGCTGTATGTCTGGCCGACATGGGTGACACCGGCGCCGCGTTCGTGGCCCTGCCGCAGATTCCGCCACGCAATGTGACCTGGACCAAAATCGGAAAATGGGTGCATTACGCCAAAATTGCTTTCGAAAAATACTTCCTGTACAAAATGCGCAACGGTACCTCCGAGCCGGTGTATGAAAAACACATCATGAGTCTGCTTGGCATCGAGCGTCTCAAATAATTCAGCCAATCCACTACCCCAAGGAGTCTTTTATGAATCTCGACCGCGCCGTTATGGCTTTTGCCGGTGTCATGGTACT
>NZ_JAPDUI010000066.1 GCF_025980345.1 Arenimonas sp. GDDSR-1
AAGCCCATGGCTTCGAGATCCTTAAGCACATCGGCCTTTTTCAGGTAATCGGTCACCACCAGCGAGCCCGGTCCAAGCGAGGTCTTCACCCAAGGCGCCGGTTTCAGGCCACGAGCCGCGGCTTTGCGGGCCAGCAGGCCGGCACCCAGCATCACCGCCGGGTTGGAGGTGTTGGTGCAGGAGGTGATGGCGGCTATCACTACCGCGCCATCCTTCATTTCCACCGACTTGCCATTGATTTGGGTCTGAACCGTTCCCAGAGTGGCGGTGACATCGCCGCCTTCATTTTCGAACTTCGCGACATCACCGTTTTTCGGTTTACGGTTGGCGGTCAGTGCAACCAGGTTGTCGGTGTAGTTCTGTTTCATATCGGTCAGCAAAACGCGGTCCTGCGGACGCTTCGGGCCGGCCAGGGACGGTTTGACTTCGCCCATGTCGAGATGAAGCACCGCACTGTACTCGGCTTCGGCGTCGGTACGCCACAGCCCCTGGGCCTTGGCATAGGCCTCGACCAGATTGATCAGGGTTTCCTCTCTTCCGGACAGGCGCAGGTAATTCAGTGATTCGCCATCGATCGGGAAAATGCCGCAGGTCGCGCCATACTCGGGAGCCATGTTGGCGATGGTGGCGCGGTCGGCCAAGGGCAGGTGGTTCAGGCCATCGCCGAAAAACTCGACGAACTTTCCGACCACGCCGTGCTTGCGCAGCATCTGGGTGACAGTCAGCACCAGATCGGTGGCTGTCGCACCCTCCGGCAGCTTGCCGGTCAGCTTGAAACCGACCACTTGCGGAATGAGCATCGAGCTCGGCTGGCCAAGCATTGCTGCTTCGGCCTCGATACCACCGACACCCCAGCCCAGTACGCCGATGCCATTGATCATCGTGGTGTGCGAGTCGGTACCGAACACGCTGTCCGGGAAGGCATAAAGTGTGCCGTCGATATCGCGTTCCATCACCACGCGGGCCAGATTTTCGAGGTTGACCTGGTGCACGATGCCGGTATTCGGCGGAACGACCTTGAAGTTGTTGAAGGCTTTCTGGCCCCAGCGCAGGAAGCTGTAGCGTTCGCCGTTGCGGGCGAATTCGATCTGGCCGTTTTCATCGAGCGAGCTGGCTTTGCCGAAGGAATCGACCTGCACCGAGTGGTCGATGACCAGTTCGGAGGGGATCAGCGGATTGATGTTTGACGCCGAACCGCCGAGCTTGACTACAGCATCGCGCATGGCGGCCAGATCGACTACGCAGGGCACGCCGGTGAAGTCCTGCAGCACGACGCGGGCGGGCATGAATGCGATTTCGGTATCCGGTTCCTGCTTGGCATCCCATTGCGCAACGGCTTCGATCGATGCCTTGGTCACCGATACGCCGTCTTCACAACGCAGCAGGTTCTCAAGAAGGATCTTCATCGAGTAGGGCAGTTTGCTGATGTCGTAGCGCTGGCCGAGCTTGGCAAGGCTGAAGATGGTATAGGTCTGGCCGTTAACGGTCAGGTGATCGCGCGTGGCGAAGGAGTCGGACATGGGAGGCTCCTGAATATGGGGGAAAGGCAGACGGAATGGGGCTTCGTCAGCCCAATATTATGCCCGATTTCGGTCTGTTTTTGGCGCTTATTTCTCGACGAATGCGCGCTCGAACACGTAATGGCCGGGTTGTCCAATCTTACTGGAGGCAATAAATCCCTTGGCGTCCAGAATGCGGCGGAAATCGGCCAGCATGCCCGGACTGCCGCAAATCATGGCGCGGTCGGTTTCCGGATTGAGTTCGGGAAATCCGAGGAACCGGGGAATTTCACCACTCTCAAGCAGCGTAGTTGCCCGGCCATGCAAGGCAAAGGGCTCCCGCGATACCACAGGCACATAATGCAGCTGACGGCTGATCTGCTCGCCAAGGTACTCGTGGCGCGGCAATTCGTTCCTGAAGTAGTCGGCATAGGCCAGGTCTTTGGCATAGCGCACGCCATGCACGACCACGACATGTTCGAAACGCTCGTAGGTTTCCGGATCCTTGACGATGGCCAGAAACGGCGCAAGACCTGTGCCGGTGGAAAGCAGGTAAAGCACTTTACCGGGATGCACATCGCTGATCAGCAGGGTGCCCGTCGGTTTTCGGCTGATCAACAGGCTATCGCCGGGCTGGATATGCTGCAGTCGCGAGGTCAGTGGGCCATTCGGCACCTTGATGCTGAAGAACTCAAGATGTTCTTCCCAGTTTGCGCTGGCGATGGAGTAGGCCCGGACCAGAGGTTTGCCGTCAACTTCCAGTCCGATCATCACGAATTGTCCGTTGTCGAAGCGGAACCCATCATCGCGCGCGACCGTGAAGCTGAAGTACTGGTCGGTCCAGTGGCGGACATCCAGCACCGCTTCTTTGATGTAGGGTGAAGTCATTAAAGTCTTTCCAATCAATTAGATGGATGGATTTGGTCGGGAAAAGGCCATTAAAAGCGCTGGTCTATGATACGACGATTGCTGAACGGGAGGGCTTGATTCGAATCAACTTCAAAGAAAATCAGATATTTATTGGTATTTGCCGGCGTCTTGCTGTATAGTGCCTTTACTGATTTTGCTTAGGGCCAACGTGGCTTGTGGCCCGGTGCGGTAGATTTTGTGGTCCGCTTCATCGTAACATCGCGGTATTCCTAGCAAAACAGTCCTACTTTCGGGTGGGTTTTTCTCGTTTTATCTAGGAGTAATACTATGTCAGATCGTCAAATCGGTACCGTCAAGTGGTTCAACGACGCCAAGGGCTTCGGCTTCATCACCCCGGAAAGCGGCGAAGATGTGTTCGTGCATTTCCGCTCCATCCAGGGCAATGGCTTCAAATCGCTGAAAGAAGGCCAAAAAGTGAGCTTCAAGCTCGTGAAAGGCCAGAAAGGCATGCAAGCCGACGAAGTCAATCCTGAGTAATAAAAGACGTCCGCGTCTTACTGAAAACCCCGACACGTCGGGGTTTTTTTTCAATCATTTCGAGGAACCCAGAGTTATGCAAATCAGCGAAAACAGCGTGGTCAGCTTCCATTACACCCTTACGGATAAAGACGGCCAGGTCATTGACAGCTCGGCAGGCCATGCGCCGCTGACCTATCTGCATGGCGTCGGCCAAATCGTGCCCGGCCTGGAAAACGCCCTGGTCGGAAAACAAGCCGGCGACAAACTCGATGTCGAAGTTGCCGCCGCCGAAGGCTATGGCGAACATCATGATTTCATGGTGCAGCAGGTTCCGCGCGAAGCTTTCCAGGGCGTCGATGACATCGAACCCGGCATGCAGTTCCAGGCCCAGACGCCGCAGGGCGGCATGACGGTGACCGTCACCGCCGTTGATGAAACCACCGTTACCGTGGATGGCAACCATCCGTTGGCCGGCAAGAATCTGTTCTTCGCGGTCGAGATTGTCACGGTCCGTGACGCCACTGATGAAGAAAAAGCGCATGGTCACGTGCATGGGGAAGGCGGTCATCATCATTGACCGCACCGATTCACGGCGTAAAAAAAACACCGCTAACGCGGTGTTTTTTTTGGACTGTCGGCTGCGGTTAAAGGGATTCGAAAATGCCAGCTGCGCCCATGCCGGTACCGATGCACATGGTAACCATGCCGTATTTGGCATTGGTGCGCTTCATGCCGTGTACGATGGTCGCGGTGCGGATGGCGCCGGTCGCCCCGAGCGGATGGCCGAGCGCGATGGCGCCGCCGCAGGGGTTGACCTTGGATGCATCCAGTTTGCAGTCGCGGATGACGGCAAGCGCCTGCGCGGCAAAGGCTTCATTCAATTCGATCCAATCCAATTGGTCCTGATTCAGACCGGCCTGTTTCAGAGCCTTCGGAATGGCGGCAATCGGGCCGATACCCATGATTTCCGGCGGAACACCGGCAACGGAAAAACTCACGAAGCGCGCAATCGGCGTCAATCCGTAATCCTTGATGGCCTGCGCCGAAGCCAGCAGAACGGCGCCGGCGCCATCCGACATCTGTGAACTGTTGCCTGCAGTCACCGATCCCCGTGCCTTGAACACCGGCTTGAGCTTGGCGAGCCCTTCGAGGCTGGTGTCGGCGCGCGGGCCTTCATCGTTGCTCAGGGTTTTGTTGCGGGTAATGATGCGGGATCCGGCCAGATCGGCTGATTTTCCGACGACTTCGTAGGGTGAGATTTCGGCACTGAAATGCCCGGCCTGAATCGCTGCCAGGGCTTTCTGATGCGAAGCATAGGCGAAGGCATCCTGATCTTCGCGCGAGACGTTCCACTGCGCAGCCACGTTCTCGGCGGTGATGCCCATGCCATAAGCGATGGCGATATGATCGTTCTCGAATACCGAGGGCGTCATCGCAATCTTGTTGCCCATCATCGGCACCATGCTCATCGATTCGGTGCCTGCAGCAATCATAAGATCGGCCTCGCCGAGCCGGATGCGGTCTGCCGCCAGTGCCACGGCCTGCAGGCCGGAGGAACAGAAACGGTTGATGGTCTGCGCCGAGACCGATTGCGGCAGGCCGGCCAGCAGGGCGCCGATGCGTGCCACATTCATGCCTTGCTCGCCCTCGGGCATGGCGCAGCCGACGATGACGTCGTCGATGCGTTCGGGGTCGATGCCGGGCGTCTGTGCGACCACGTGCCGGAGGCAGTGTGCCAGCATGTCGGCGGGGTGGACGTTCTTGAAAGCGCCGCGCGGGGCTTTGGCCACCGGAGTACGGGTGGCGGCGACAATGTAAGCTTCTTGGATGGTTTTCATGGCGGTTCCTGATTAATTGCGCAGCGGTTTGCCGTTTTTCAGCATGTAGGCGATCCGTTCCTGGGTTTTCGGCATCATCGCCAGCGCCACGAAATGTTCGCGCTCCAGATCCAGCAACCATTGTTCGTCAACCAAGGTGCCGCGGTCGACATCGCCGCCGCAGAGTACCGTGGCAATGCGGGTCGATACTTCCAGGTCGTGATCGGAGATGAAGCCGCCGGCATGCATGTTGGTCAGCATCATCCTGAACGTCGCAATACCGATGGAGCCTGCCACAGGAATGGCTTTCGGCGCCACCGGCGGGCGATAGGCGGATTCGGCCATGGCGCGCGCCTGCGCCTTGGCCACATGCAGCAATTCATAGGCATTGAAGACAACAACATCCCCTTCGCGTGCCAGTTTCAATTCCTTGGCTTCAAGCGCAGAGCCGGAGACCTTGCCCATCGCAACGGCCTCGAAGTAGGGCTTCAGGCCGGCGTGCACATCCCCGTTCGGCGGATTCAAACCGACACGTACCGCGATTTCCTTGAGGCCGCCGCCGGCAGGCAACAGGCCGACGCCGGCCTCGACCAGTCCGATGTAGCTTTCGAGCGCGAAGACCGTGCGGGCGGCGTGCATCTGGAATTCGCATCCTCCACCGAGCGCCATGCCGCGTACGGCTGCCACCACCGGTATCTGCGCATATTTAATGCGCATGCTGGTGGCTTGGAACTGGCCGATCATGGTCCGGAAGTCTTCGATGCGGCCTTCCTGAAGTGAAGCCAACACACCGGACAGATCGGCACCGGCGGAGAAGGGCTCTTTGGTCTGCCAGACCACCAAGCCCTGGAATTGCTGTTCCGCAATATCAATGGCCTTCTGCACACCCGCCAGAACACCGTCACCGACCGTATTCATCTTCGATTTGAAGCTGAGCACGCCGATGCCGTCGCCATCGTGCCAGAGACGCACGGAGTCATCTTCGTAAGCGGTTTCACCGGTCGCGAAGCGTTCACCGAGCAGCGGATCGGGGAATCGCTGACGGGCGTAGACCGGATTTGCAGAGCGCGGAAGCATCGTCGATTCCGATGCACTGTAACTTCCGGCCGCACCATGCACGCCATCCACCGCGGATACCCAAGCCGGTAAAGGCGCTTGGCTCATGCTCTTGCCGGCAGCAATGTCTTCGGCAATCCATGCGGCAACCTGCTTCCAGTCGGCGGCTTGCCAGAGTTCAAGCGGTCCCATGTTCCATCCGTAGCCCCAGCGAATCGCAAAGTCGAGTTCACGGGCGCTTGCCGCGATGTCGGCGAGATGGAAAGCACAGTAATGGAACAGGTCCCGGAAGCAGGACCACAGGAATTGCGCCTGAGGATGGGATGATGCCCGAAGTGCCTTGAACTTGGTCTGGGGATTGCGGTCTTTCAGGATGGCGAGCACTTCTGGATCGACCTGTCCCGCACTCGGGCGGTACTGCGAACTGGCCAAATCCAAGACATGGATTTCCTTGCCGACTTTTTTGAAAATGCCCGCCCCGGTTTTCTGTCCCAAGGCCTTGGCGTCAATCAAGGCTTGCAGGAAATCGGGCACGGTGAAGTGCGGATGCCAGGGGTCGGCGGGCAGGGTGTCGGCCATGGTCTTGATGGTCAAACCCATGGTGTCGAGGCCGACCACGTCGCAGGTGCGGTAGGTCGCCGATTTCGGCCGGCCGATCAGCGGGCCGGTCAGCGCGTCGACTTCGTCGAAGCCCATGCCGAACTGTGCGGTATGATGCAGGGTCGAGAGGATGGAAAATACGCCGATGCGGTTGGCGATGAAATTCGGCGTGTCCCTGGCGGTAACCACGCCCTTGCCGAGAGTGCTGACGAGGAAAGCTTCCAAGGCCGTCAGAACCTCGGCATCGGTTTTGGCGCAGGGAATCAACTCGACCAGATGCATGTAGCGCGGCGGGTTGAAGAAATGCACGCCGCAGAAGCGATGATGGAGTGACTCATCCAGCACTTCCGAAAGCGCATTGATCGAAAGGCCGGAGGTATTCGAGGCCAATACTGCCCCGGGGCCGACAAACGGCAGAATCTTCGCGTACAGGGATTTCTTCCAGTCGATTCGCTCGGCGATGGCTTCGATGATCAGGTCGCAGCTTTTCAGCCTTTCAAGATGCTCGTCATAGTTGGCGGGCTCGATGTTCTGAACAACGGACTTCGTGGCCAGAGGAGCAGGGGACAATTTGCCCAGATTGGCCAGGGCTTTGCCGACCACGGCATTCTTGTCGGCGCCGTCGGCCGGCAGATCGAACAGGATGACCGGCACGCCGGCGTTGGCCAAATGGGCGGCAATCTGCGCGCCCATGACGCCGGCGCCGAGAACGGCGACTTTCTTGAAACGGTAATCGGACATCGGAATACTCCAGTTTTCAGGCCTTAAGGCCGGCTTGTGCAAAGGTAATCAGGTGCTGCGCGGCTTTCTCGCAGTGGGCTTTTTCGGTCACCCCGGGCTGGCGGCGGATCAGGCCGAAGTCGGCCATGGCATAGGTCAGGGCGCCGGCGGTGAAATCCATGCGCCAGTAAAGCTCTTCTTTGCTCAATTGCGGCAGGCAGACCGCAATGGCCTTGGCGAACTCGCGCAGGACCTGACCGTAGTTTTCAGACAGGAAGTTGCGCAGGCCGTCGTTTTTCTCGGCATAGGCGCGCGCCAGCACACGCACGAACGAGGCGCCGTGCCGGTCGAGGGTCAGGGCCAGGGCGGGCTGGATGAAGGCCAGCAAAATGCCGTGCAGGTCTTTCGGATCCCGGGCCACCGTTTCCGACAGCGCGCTCAGCCGTTTTTCACTCATTTCGTCCATGCGGTGTTTGAAGACTTCATGCACCAGGTTTTCCTTGGATCCGAAGTGGTAATTGACCGCGGCGATGTTGACATCGGCTCTGGAAGTCACCTGCCGAAGCGAGGTTCCGGCAAATCCGTGCTGCGCGAACAGATCTTCGGCGGCATGCAGAATGCGCTCTTTGGTGTTGAAATGATTCGTCATGCCATCCTCGGAACGAATTAAACGATTGTTTCAATCGTATGCTTGGCCGTGTCTGCGGTCAAGTCTGTCCGGTAGATGCTTGAATTTCCATTGAAAGCTGGAGCGAACGGCCGGCGTTGGAGGCTAAAAAATGCTAAAATGACTGTTTAACCTTCCCCCTAAAACCGGAGCTGCCCCATGGCCATCGAACGTACCATTTCCATCATCAAACCCGACGCCGTCGCCAAAAACGTCATCGGCCAGATTTACAGCCGCTTCGAAAGCAACGGCCTGAAAGTCGTCGCCGCCAAAATGAAGCACCTTTCGCGCCGCGAAGCCGAAGGTTTCTACGCCGTGCACCGCGAACGTCCGTTCTTCAATGCCCTGGTCGAGTTCATGATTTCCGGTCCGGTAATGATCCAGGTCCTGGAAGGTGAAAATGCCGTACTCAAGAACCGCGAGCTGATGGGTGCCACCAATCCGAAGGATGCCGCTCCGGGCACCATCCGCGCCGACTTCGCCGAGTCGATCGATGCCAATGCCGTGCATGGCTCCGACAGTCTCGAAAACGCCGCCATTGAAACCGCCTACTTCTTCGCCGCCACGGAAATCAGCGCAAGCTGAACCATGAACGACACGGCCAAAGTCAATCTGCTCGATCTCGACCGTGACGGTCTGGAGCGTTTTTTCGCCGAGGAACTCGGCGAGAAGCGTTTCCGCGCGCATCAGATCATGAAGTGGATTTACCACCGCCATGTCTGCGATTTCGCCGAGATGAGCGATCTCGGCAAGGACCTGCGTGCCAAGCTGGAATCACGGGCGGTGGTCATGCCGCCGCCCGTCATTCTGGACAAACCCTCCACCGATGGCACCCACAAGTGGCTGCTCGGCATGGATCAGGCCAATGCCATCGAGGCGGTATTCATCCCCGACAAGGGCAGGGGCACGCTTTGCGTGTCCAGCCAGGTCGGCTGCGGCCTGAACTGCCAGTTCTGCTCCACCGCCACCCAGGGGTTCAACCGCAACCTGAGCACCGCCGAAATCATCGGGCAGGTCTGGGTCGCCGCCAAGCATCTGGGCAATGTGCCGCACAGGCAGCGCAAGCTCACCAACGTGGTGATGATGGGCATGGGCGAGCCGCTGCTCAATTTCGACAACGTCGTGCGTGCCATGAGCATCATGCGCGATGATTACGGTTTCGGACTGGCCAACAAACGCGTTACCCTGTCGACTGCCGGTCTGGTGCCGATGATCGACCGCCTGTCCGAAGTCAGCGATGTTTCCCTGGCGGTTTCCCTGCATGCGCCGACCGATGAATTGCGCACCGAGCTGGTACCGCTCAACAAGAAATACCCGATTGATGAACTGCTCGATGCCTGCGTTCGTTACGCGCTGCGCAAGCCGCGCACGTCAATCACTTTCGAATACACCATGATGCAGGGGGTCAATGACCTGCCGGAACATGCCCGTGCCTTGGCCAAACTGATGCGCCGCATCGATGCGAAAGTCCAGCGTGCCAATACCGCTAAAGTCAACCTCATCCCGTTCAATCCGTTTGCCGGCACCCGGTTCGAGCGCTCCGAAGAAACCCGCATCCGGGACTTCCAGAAACTTTTGCTCGACGCCGGTGTCCTAACCATGGTCAGAAGGACGCGCGGCGATGACATCGACGCGGCCTGCGGCCAGCTCAAGGGACAGGTCATGGATAAAACCCGCCGCCAGGCCGAGTTCAAACGGAAAACGCACATCGACAGCATCACTCGGATAAACTGAGCCCCATGGATCCCATTCAAAACCCC
>NZ_JAPDUI010000067.1 GCF_025980345.1 Arenimonas sp. GDDSR-1
TCCGTTCCTGAAGCAGCACGGCAGCGCCAGCATCGTCAATGTCGGCAGCGTGTCCGGGCTGACCCATGTGCGCACCGGCCCGCTGTACGGTCTGAGCAAGGCGGCGGTGCACCAGCTCAGCAAAAACCTGGCCTGCGAGTGGGCCAGTGACGGCATCCGCGTCAATTCGGTGGCGCCCTGGTACATCCGCACACGACGCACCTCCGAAGCGCTGTCCAATCCCGACTATTTCGAGGAAGTGATTTCGCGCACGCCCATGCGCCGCATCGGTGAACCGGAAGAAGTGGCCGCTGCCATCGCGTTTCTGTGCCTGCCGGCCGCCAGTTACATCACCGGCGAATGCATCGCGGTGGATGGCGGATTTCTGCGTTACGGGTTCTGATTACCGGCAGAGCACGGCGGCATGATGCCGCAGATGATCTTCAACAAAGCTTTGAATGAACCAATAGCTGTGATCGTATCCGGGTTGCAGGCGCAACAGCAGCGGCTGGTTGGCGGCGTCGCAGGCGGCCTGGAATAGCTCAGGGCGCAATTGTTCTGCGCCGAAGGCATCGTCCGTGCCCTGGTCGATCAGGATCGGACCGTCGAAGCGGCGGCCGTCTACCATCAATGCGGTGGCGTCATGCCCGCGCCAGGTGTGTTGATCGCTGCCCAGATAGCGCGGAAAGGCCTTTTGCCCCCATGGTACCTGCATGGGGGCCACAATCGGCGCGAACGCCGACAGCGAGCGGTACAGGCCCGGATGGCGCAGGGCGAGCGTGAGCGCGCCGTGGCCTCCCATCGAATGCCCGCTGATGCCCATTCGCCCCACATCGATCCGGAAGTGCGCATCCAACAGCATCGGCAGTTCGCGGGTGACCGCGCTTTCCATGGCGAAACGCCCGGCATACGGCTCCTGTGTGGCATCCAGCCAGAAGCCGGCCCCTTCGCCGAACTCCCAATCGCCAGTGGCGCCCGCAATGCCGGTATCACGCGGGCTGGTGTCGGGCGTGACCAAGGCCAAGCCGAGTTCGGCCGCCATACGCTGCGCGCCGGCCTTGATGGCGAAGGTTTCTTCACTGCAGGTCAACCCGGCCAGAAACAGCAGCGCCGGTACATGGCCTTGCCGGTCCGGACGGAATACGCCGAAACGGATCGGTGCGCCGCAGGCCTTGGATTCGAACCGGTAGAAACCCTGCACGCCGCCGAAGCAGCGCTTTTCGCTCAGCACCTCGAATGCCGGAAGGTTCATTTCAGTAGATCACCACGCCGCGGATCGATTCGCCGCGGTGCATCAGATCAAAGCCTTCATTGATGTTTTCCAGCGGCATGGTATGGGTGATCAGCGAGTCGATGTCGATCTTTCCTTCCATGTACCAATCCACGATCTTCGGCACGTCGGTGCGGCCGCGCGCACCGCCGAAGGCCGAACCGCGCCAATTACGGCCGGTAACCAATTGAAACGGCCGTGTGCTGATTTCCTGGCCGGCCGCGGCCACGCCGATGATGACGCTGGTGCCCCAGCCTTTGTGGCAGCACTCCAGTGCCTGGCGCATCACCTGCGTGTTGCCGATGCATTCGAAGGAGTAATCAGCGCCGCCTTTCGTGAGCGATACCAGATAGGCGACCAGATCGCCGTCCACCTCCTTCGGATTGACGAAATCGGTCATGCCGAATTTGGTGGCGATGTCCTTGCGCGCCGGGTTGATGTCGACACCGATGATCTGCGCCGCGCCGGCCATGCGCGCACCCTGGATCACGTTCAATCCGATGCCGCCGAGGCCGAACACCACCACACGCGAACCCGGTTCGACCTTCGCGGTGTAGATCACCGCGCCGATGCCGGTGGTGACGCCGCAGCCGATGTAGCAGACCTTGTCGAACGGCGCGTCCTCGCGGATTCTGGCCAGCGCGATCTCCGGCACCACGGTGTATTGCGCGAAGGTCGAGGTGCCCATGTAGTGGTGGATTTTCTTGCCGCCGATGGAAAAGCGCGAGCTTCCGTCCGGCATCAGGCCCTGGCCCTGCGTGCTGCGGATGGCCTGGCACAGGTTGGTCTTCTGGCTCAGGCAGTATTCGCATTGCCGGCATTCGGGGGTGTAGAGCGGAATCACGTGGTCGCCTTTTTTCAGCGTGGTCACGCCCGGGCCGACATCGACCACGATACCGGCGCCTTCATGGCCGAGGATGGCCGGAAAAATGCCTTCCGGATCGGCACCGGAAAGCGTGTAGTAATCGGTGTGGCAGATGCCGGTCGCTTTCAGTTCGACCAGTACTTCGCCGGCTTTCGGACCCTCCAGATCGACGGTTTCGATGACCAGCGGTTTGCCGGCTTCATAGGCAACGGCGGCTTTGACTTTCATGCGGTTTTCCCCAGAGGTAGAGCATCTAATTTACAGCAATCCCCGCCAATTCGACACGCTTGACTTGCAAGGGCGCCGGCGTAAACTGCCCATAAACGCCACCGGGGAACGGCCGCCATGAAAACCGCTTCATCACTCATTGCCGTTGCATTCCTGTTGGCCGCCTGCAGTAAACCGGAACCGCCGGCCGCACCCGCCGTTGCCGAACCCGCTGCCGTTGAGCCGACCGCGCCCGCCGCCGTGCCGCCGCCGACCGGGCCGGTCACCCCGTCTTTCGATTGCGCCAAAGCCGGGAGCGAAGCCGAAACCATGGTGTGTGCCGATTACGGCCTGGCCGCGCTCGACAAGCGTCTGGCCGAAGTCTATGCCGCCGAATTGGCCAAACCGGATGCCGTCAAGGATCTGGCTGCCCGCCAGCGCAGTTGGGTCAAAGGCCGTGATGAGTGTTGGAAAGCAGACGATAAAAAACTCTGCGTGGAAGAAGAATACCGCACACGCATTGCCGAACTGCAGATCAACAGCCCGGGCGCGATGGCCGCCAGCGCCGTGGAATTCAAATGTGATGACAACAGCAAGCCGTTCACCATGGCCTACTACAACGATTACGATGACAGGCCGGCGGTTATCACCCTGGGCAACGACCAAGCCATCGTTTTTCCGCAAGGCGAATGTGGATTTTTACGGCATCGCCCTGGAATGCACGCCAATCAAGGATTCGGCCAACCTATAAGTTGGCCGGCCCAGGGCTTGCTCCGGAGTTTTCGGATGCCGATGGCGTATCGGCATCGTTACCCCGCGTTGGTCCGTTCCGAAACGATATAGCGCTGTATGAAATCAGCGGACTTTCCGTCTGATATCTCGGAATCCAGCACGCCGCCATTGGCCATGATCATTCTGGCGGACGCCTCATTGTGCTTATGGCAGTGAATGTGCAGCTCACCGATGCCCCGCTTGCGCGCTTCTGCGATGGTGAGTGATAAAAGCAAATTGCCAAGGCCACGGCCTCGCGCCTGTGGCCGAATGCCGATGCCAATGTGGCCGCCAGCATTGAAGATTTTTTCGTTCAGGAAGTGGCGGAGATTCGATACCCCGACCAGCTCTCCGTGTTCAACAAGCCAATAGGTCGAACTGGGCACGTACCCTTCCGGCAAATTCCGCCCGGCTTCGAAATCATTGAGCCGGCGCAGCAGCGCAGGAAAGTCCTTGTGGTCGAAGTCCAAGGGAAACGGGTAGCGCTCCTCGTCGCCGAGTTCCTCGATGTAAGCACGGTAGCTGCTCTCGTACTTTGTACTTGGGCGGACCAGTTCAACAGACATGCGGTATACGGATATCAGGCGTTTACGGTTTTCTTCGCTGCTTTCTTGGTCGCTTTTTTCACGGTTTTCTTGGTAGTCTTCTTGGCCGCTTTCTTCGTAGCAGTTTTCTTTTTCGCCGTTTTCTTGGCGGCTTTTTTCGCCGGTGCTTTTTTGACGGCAGGTGCTTTTTTCACGGCGGCTTTTTTGGTGGCTTTCTTGGCGGCACGGCCGAATTTGCGTACCGGCTTGCCTTCGGCCAACAGGGCTTCGCATTCGTCCTGGGTCAGCGACGCCGGCTCGCGGTCTTTCGGAATCTTGGCATTGAACGCGCCATCGGTGATGTACGGACCGAAGCGGCCATTGAGGATCTGGATGTCGGTACCCTCGAAGGTCTTGATGAAGCGGTTGGCCAGGTATTCGCGGCGGCCGTGGATCAGTTCAACCGCCTTGTCCAGCTCGATCTGATACGGATCAATCTCTTTCGGAATCGACGCGAAGGTATCGCCGTGTTTCACGTATGGCCCGAACTGGCCGATGGCGACCATGACCGGCTTGCCTTCCAGTTCGCCGAGCTCTTTCGGCAGCTCGAACAGCTTGAGCGCCTCAGGCAATTGCAGGGTGAAGATGCTCTGTTCCGGGCGCAGCGAGGCGAATTTGGGTTTGTCCTCGTCGTCCTTGCTGCCGATCTGCGCGAATGCCCCGTACTTGCCCATGCGCACCGACACCGGCTTGCCGGACACCGGATCGGTGCCGAGTTCGCGCTGACCGGTGCCTTCCGAGCGGTTGACCTCATCGGTCTTTTCGTCGAGCGTGGCCTTGAACTCCTTCCAGAACTTGTCCATCAGCACCGTCCACGGCTCTTCACCGCGCGACACCGAGTCCAGCTCATCTTCGAGTTTGGCGGTGAAATCGTAGTCGACGTAGTGCTCGAAGTGCGAGGTCAGAAAGCGGTTGACCAGACGGCCGACGTCGGTCGGCCGGAACGCGCGGCTTTCCAGCAGCGCATAGGCCTTGTAGATCAGGGTCTGGATGATGCTGGAGTAGGTCGACGGACGTCCGATGCCGTACTCTTCCAGGGTTTTCACCAGACTGGCTTCCGTATAGCGCGGCGGCGGCTTGGTGAAATGCTGTTCGCCGAGGATGTCGTTGAGCGTGACGCTCTGGCCTTCGGCCAGCGGCGGCAGCTGGGCATTGGCTTCGTCATCCTCGCTGTCTTTCTGGTCCTTGCCTTCCTCGTACACCAGCAGGAAGCCCGGATCGACCACGGTGGTGCCGGTGGCGCGGAAGCCGTGCTGCGGACCGGCGGCGAGTTCGACGCTGACCGTGTTGAGCGTGGCCGGAATCATCTGGCAGGCGACGGCGCGCTTCCAGATCAGTTCGTACAGGCGGCGTTCGTCGTCGCTCAGGTATTTGCCGATGCGGGCCGGCGTGCGCCCGGCGAAGGTCGGCCGGATCGCTTCGTGCGCTTCCTGCGCGTTCTTGGATTTCGATTTGTAGACGTTGGCTTCCGCCGGCAGGTTGTGCTTGCCGAATTCCTGCGCGATGACCTCGCGCAGCTGGCCGAGCGCTTCGCCGGACAGGCTGGTCGAATCGGTACGCATGTAGCTAATCAGGCCGACGGTGCCTTCTTCGCCGACATTGACGCCTTCATACAGTTTCTGCGCGACCTGCATGGTTTTCTTGGTGGTGAAACCGAGCTTGCGCGCGGCCTCCTGCTGCAGGGTGGAGGTGATGAACGGCGGCGACGGACGGCGCTTGCGTTCCTTGCGGTTGACTTCCGCCACCTTCAGTGCGCTTCCGGCGGCGGCCTTCAGGCGGGCCAGCGCGGCTTCAGCGGTTTTGCCGTCGGTAATGGTGAACTGTTCGAACCTGGTGCCATCGAGTTTGACACAGCGGGCGCTGAAGGCCTGGCCTTTGTCCTGCAGCTGGGCGGTGAACGACCAGTGCTCGCGGCTGATGAAGGCCTCGATTTCGTCTTCGCGTTCGCAGATAAGGCGCAGCGCCGGCGACTGCACGCGGCCGGCCGACAGGCCGTTCTTGATTTTGCGCCACAGGATCGGCGACAGGTTGAAGCCGACCAGATGGTCGAGCGCGCGCCGTGCCTGGTAGGCGTCGACCAGATTTCCGGCGATGGCGCGCGGATGCTCGACCGCATGCGCGATGGCCTTCGGGGTGATTTCGGTGAACACCACCCGGTGCAGGGCCTTGTCCTTGAGCAGGCCCTTCTCGGCCAGGATCTCGCCGATATGCCAGGCGATGGCCTCGCCTTCGCGGTCCGGATCGGAGGCCAGATAAATGGCGCTGGCGTCCTTGGCGGCCTTGGTGATGGCATCCACGTACTTCTGGTTCTTTTCCTGCACTTCGTAGCGCATGGCGAAGTTGTCATCGACATTGACCGCGCCGTCCTTGCCCGGCAGATCGCGGACATGGCCGTACGAGGCCAGGACCAGGAAGTCCTTGCCGAGGTATTTATTGATCGTTTTGGCTTTCGCCGGCGATTCAACAATCAGTAAATTCTTTGCCATGTGCTGCTCCGGAAAACGGGTGAAACAGAAGCCGAAGCCCGCACGGGGCGGGCTGGTTCTTTTTTATTAAGGCACCAAGTCGGGGGGTGCTGTCAAGTCCGGGGGGTCCCGGTCAGTGCACCGGCTCGGGGTCGTCGATGAAAATCTGGCTCTCCATCCAGGCGAATGCGGCCTCGGAACCCGGCTGGTTGAACAGCACCATCAGCACCACCCATTTCAGGTCGTCCAGTGCGATTTCGTCCTGGTCCAGCGCCATGGCGCGGTCGATCACCAGCTCGCGCTGCTCGGCCGAGATCACCCCGCGCTGTTCGAGGAACATCAGGAATCCGCGGGCCTCGACCTCGAAGCGGTCGAGCTCGGCTTCGGCAAACAGACGCATAGGGCCCTGCAGGGCGTTGGTCGTCGATTGCGGGCGATCCTGGGCCAGGGTCTCCAGCCAATCAAAGGCCTTGCTGACCTCGGCGGGCGAGAAGCCGGCCTGGATCAGGTTGTTTTGCAGAGTGTCGGGGTCTTGAACCAGCTCGGGGTGGTCGTAGATGTAGTGCTCGAAGAGGTAGAGTAAAACATTCAGTATCGATTCTTTCATTACCCTCTCGCTGACGGTGCGACTGTCATCCCTCTATGGTAACGGCCGAAGCGGTTTTCAACCCAGCCCGACAGTTCCATGCCTACCAAAATGGACGAGATATCCGCCGCTGTCAATCCCGTGCGCAGACAGAGGGTGTCGATGGCCACGGCATCGTGTCCAAGTGCTTGCCAGACCTGCTGTTGTGCGGCGTTCAGCTGCGAGGCCGGCGGCGTGCCCTGTGACGCTTTCGGCGGCAAATGCGCATCGGCAGGAGTACGCGGCATCGGACCGTTCAGGCTGCAACCGAGGATATGACGGACTTCTTCCGGCTGCTCGACCAGAAACGCGCCTTCCCGGATCAGCTGGTGGCAGCCGTAGGCCACCGGGTTATGGATCGAACCGGGCACGGCCATGACCTCTTTGCCCAGTTCGGCCGCCAGTCGCGCGGTAATCAAGGCGCCGGAGCGGATCGCGGCCTCGATCACCAGCGTACCCTGGCTCAGGGCGGCGATGATGCGGTTGCGGGCCGGGAAGTGGCTGCGCAACGCGGGCACGCCGGGCGGATGTTCGGTGATCACCGCGCCGGTTTCGCAGATGCGCCGGTACAGCGCTGCGTTGCTGCGCGGAAAGGCCAGGTCGGGACCGGTCGCCAGCGCGGCGATGGTGTGGCCGCTCAGCAGGGCGCCCTCGTGGGCGGCGGCATCGATGCCGGTGGCCAGGCCGCTGGTGACGGTATAGCCCTGTGCCGCCAGCGTGCGTGCGAAATAATGCGCGCATTCGGCACCGGCCGCGCTCGGTTGGCGGGTTCCGACAATCGCGATCTGCGGGTGCCAGAGCAAATCGCGGCGACCGCGCACGAACAGAAACGGCGGCGGCGAAGCGGTCTGCCGCAGTGCCGGCGGGTAATCGGCATCCTGCCAGGCAATCACATGGTTGCCGGTTTCGCCCAGCCAGGCCCGCCCGCGCTGCAATAAGGCCTGCTTCGCTTTCAAGCCGGGCAGCAGGCTGCGGTCCAGCCGGCACAGGGCTTCCCATGCCGCCGCGGAATCGCGGTAATGCAGCAGGGCTTCGCGGATTTTCCCGGAGCGGGCGGTGCTGTGGATCAGTTGCAGACAGGCCAGTGCGTTATCGGTCATGCCGGAAACGATAACGGCGCCCGAGGGCGCCGACTATCGGAAAAGCTTCGTGTACCGCGGCGGATTAATTCGCGTCGGGATGGCGCAGGAAATAGCCCGGCATGATCGGTAGGGCGTTGTTCATCACGATGGCATAGCTGAGTTTGTCGAAGGTGCGGAACACCATCAGCGTACCCACGCGCTCCTGCGGCATGTGTTTGCGGTCGCTCTGTGCCGCGATTTCGTTGTCGTGCTTGATGCGGTCGGCTTCGACATCGCCCGGGCGCCAGATCGAGTAGGTGTTGCCGTTCTTGATGCCCTGCAGACTGCCGAGCGGGATCGCCACGATGGTGCGGCCGCCGGCAATCATGCCGTCGCGTACGGCGATGATGCGCATCTCGGCGCCGATGTCCGGACCCGGGCTCGGATAGTAATAGGGATCATAGCCGCCGGCGGCGGCCGGCGCCACGCGGTCGCCCTGGCGGATTTCGCGGTTTGCGTCGGTGACGATCACGGTTGCGGTGTCGCCCTTGAGTTTGCTGACCACGCCGTTGGCGACGCGCACCATTTCGGTTCCGACATAGGTCCGTGATCCGGGCTTGTCGGACGTGGTGTTCCAGACATGTTCGCCGTCCAGCGCCAGGCGGTCGCCGCGGGCATCCAGATGCGAAGTGGACAGACGGTTATGGCCATCCATGTAGCCGCTGCCGAAGTGGGCGGTGGCCCGGAAAATTTCGACGTTTTCACCGACCCCGACATCCTGCAGGCCGTGCACATAGATTGCCTTGTCGGTGGTGCCGAGCAGATGGCCTTCCTCCGTGCCCAGCACATACGGCATGGTCTTGAAATCGCTGGAGATGCGCAGATCTTTCAGGTAGGCCCGGTACACGGACGTGTCGATGGCGCCGACCGGGGTGCCCCCGGTGCCGCGGGCGCCGGAATCGTTCACGGTCAGGTAGGGCTTTCCGTCGATGTACACCAGGCGGACCACATCACCGGGGTAAATGAGGTTCGGGTTCTTGATCTGCGGATTGCCTTTCCAGATCTGCGGCCACTGCCAGGGTTTGTCCAGAAAGCGGCCGGCGATGTCCCAGAGGGTATCGCCCTTCACCACGACGTATTCGGTGGGGTGGCCGGTTTTGAGTACATCGGCGGCGGCGGACTGCATGACCAGCAGGCTGGCGCTCATGGTCAAAGCGATGAGTAATTTGCGCATGGTGAATCCCCTAACACCTTAATTATTAACTAACAATATAGCCGAAAAAGCACCGATTAATGCAACAGGGGGTAAAATAGCCCTCCGTATGAATTTGGAACCCGGACCCCGGCCATGAGTCTCCTCCCCATCCTGGAATACCCCGACAAGCGTCTGCGCACGGTCGCCACCCCGATCGAGGGCGTGGATGCCGCCCTGTCCACGCTGATCGATGACATGTTCGAAACCATGTACGAAGCGCCGGGCATCGGCCTGGCCGCGACCCAGGTCAATTTCCACAAACAATTGTTAGTCCTTGATATTTCGGAAGATAAAAGCCAGCCGATGGTGTTCATCAACCCGAAAATCACCGCCAAGGACGGCAAGCAGGTCTATCAGGAAGGTTGTCTGTCACTGCCGAACATCTATGCCGATGTCACCCGCTATAACCAGATCACCGTGGAGGCCCTCGACCGGAACGGTCAGCCGTTCACGTTGGAGGCCGATGGCCTGCTGGCGGTCTGCATCCAGCATGAAATGGATCATCTGATCGGCAAGGTGTTCGTTGATCACCTGTCGCCGCTGAAGCGCGCCTTGGCGGAAAAGAAGCTGGCCAAAATGCGCAAGCTCGGCGCCGAGGCCTGAGTGGCCCTGCGTATTGTTTTTGCCGGAACCCCGGAGTTCGCCGTGCCCGCCTTGCGGACCTGCGCGGCGCGTGGCGAGGTGGTCGCGGTTTACACGCAGCCCGACCGGCCGGCCGGCCGGGGCCGCCAGTTGCAGATGTCGCCGGTCAAACAGGCGGCGCTGGACATGGGGCTGCCGGTCCATCAGCCGCTGAATTTCAAAAACGAAGACGACCTAGCGGTTCTGCGCGGCCATGAGGCCGACCTGATGGTGGTGGTGGCCTATGGCCTGATCCTGCCGCAGTCCGTGCTGGATGCGCCGCGTCTGGGGTGCTGGAATGTGCATGCTTCGCTGCTGCCGCGCTGGCGCGGTGCGGCGCCGATCCAGCGTGCCATTGAAGCCGGCGATGCGGTCACCGGCGTGTGCCTGATGCAGATGGAAAAAGGACTGGATACCGGTCCGGTACTGCTGCAGCTGAAAACGCCGATCGGGGCGAAGGACACCGGCGGCAGTCTGCACGATCGGCTCTCGCAGCTCGGCGCGGAAGTCTTGCGTGACGGCCTGACCCTGGCCCGCGCCGGCATGACGCTGCAGGCCGAAGCGCAGCCGGCCGAGGGCGTCACCTATGCACGCAAAATCGAAAAATCCGAAGCGAAGCTGGATTGGTCTCTGCCCGCAAAAAACCTTGCCGACAGAATCCGCGCCTTCAACCCCTGGCCGGTGGCCGAAACCGGGATGCAGGGCGAACGTCTACGGGTGTATCAGGCAGAGGTTCTGACGGTCGATTCCGGCAAGCCGCCGGGAACGGTTCTGGCGGCCGGCAAAGCGGGCATCGACATCGCCTGCGGGCAGGGCGCGTTGCGGCTGCTCGCGGTCCAGCGCGACGGCGGCCGCGTGCAATCGGCGGCCGAATATCTCAACGCGCGGCCGCTACCGTTTTGAACAGTGACGGCGCCCAGCTCCGCGTCTCCGCGGCACGGGCCGTGCATCAGGTACTGCAGGGCCGCTCGCTGAAGACGGTGTTGGCCCAGGAGCGCAGCGCCTTCGCCGATGGCCGTGACCGCGCGCTGTTGGAAGCGATGACGGTCGGCACCTTGCGCCACCGGCGCAGTCTGGAATTCGCATTGGCTCGTTTCCTGAGCAAACCGCTGGCCCAGAGCGAACCGCTCAGTCACGCGCTGCTGCTGGTCGGACTCACCCAATTGCATCTTCTGCTGTTGGCGCCGCATGCCGCGGTATCGGCCACCGTCGAGGCGGCGCGCCTGCTCGGCAAAGACAGCCATGCCGGGCTGATCAATGCCGTGCTGCGCCGCAGCCAACGCGAAGGTCTGCTGGCCAGTGACGACATCGGCATCCAAGAAAACCACCCGGACTGGCTGTTGGCGCGTCTGCGCGCCGATTGGCCCGAAGCCTGGGCCGACATCGTGGCAGCCAACAACCGCGTGGCGCCGCTGTGGCTGCGCATTCCCGGTGAAGCGGCGCAGCGCGATGCGTTTGCCGCGGCATTGCAGGCCCAGGGCATCGCCCATCGGGGTTCCGATCTCGCGCCGCAGGCGATCCGCATCGATGACGCCATCGCACCGATGCAATTGCCGGGCTGGCAGAACGGCCGCGTGGCGGTGCAGGATCTGTCGGCGCAGTTGCCGGCCATGGCGCTGGCGGTCAAGGCGGGAGAAACGGTGTGGGACATGTGCGCCGCCCCCGGCGGTAAATCCGCGCAACTGCTGGAAGCGGCGCCGGCCATGCTGCTGCTGACCGACAACGAATCCGATCGACTGCCGAAAATCAGAGAGCTGTTCGCGCGTCTCGGTTTTGCCGAAGGTGCCGCCGCACTGCAGGCCTTGGATGCGACGCAGCCGCTGCCGGAAACCCTGCCGCAGGCCTTCGATGCGATTCTGCTGGACGCGCCCTGCTCGGCGACCGGCATCATCCGCCGGCAGCCGGATGTGAAATGGCATCGGCGCGAGAAGGACATCGGTGTGCTCAATACCCTGCAGTGGCGTCTGCTGAAAAACGCCTGGCGGCATTTACGCCCGGGCGGACGATTGCTGTACAGCACCTGCTCGGTGCTGAAAGCGGAAAACGAATCCCTGGTGGGCCAGTTCCTGACGCAGCATGCCGATGCGCGCGCTTTGCCCTTGGATGAACGCTTCGGCCGGATCAGCGGAGCGGGCCGCCAGCGCCTGCCCGGCGAGGATGACGGCGATGGATTTCATTACGCGTTGTTGCATAAGGTCTGATCAGGTCCGTTACCGAAAACGAAGCGATCCTGTCTCAGGGTTTGTTGCGGCCATAGATGCGGACCCAGTCCACAACCATGGCGATATCGCCTTGCTTGATCCGTGCAACTGTGCTGGCCGGGATGCCTGAATAGGGTACTTCGATGCCATTGGTCTTGAATGGATAGGCGCCGCCCAAGGCGAAATTCAGGATCACGAACTTGGGCGTGTCGAAGCTCCATTTCCCGTAATGCTCCGCCATTTTACGGGTGACGCGATAGGTGAGTTTGCCATCCACCAGGAAGCGTATCTGGTCAGGCGTCCATTCCACCGCATATTCATGCCACTGGGTGGCATCGGTTTCCGGCGGGAAGAAATGCTTGTTGACCA
>NZ_JAPDUI010000001.1 GCF_025980345.1 Arenimonas sp. GDDSR-1
AACGGTCGAGTTCTTCCGCATCCCGCGCGACACCCTGGTGGTCTGCCTGGGCAAGAGCACCTACGCGCGCTGCGGCATCATCGTGAACGTGACACCGTTGGAGCCGGAATGGGAAGGCCACGTGACGCTTGAATTCAGCAACACCACGCCGCTGCCCGCCAAGATTTACGCCGGTGAGGGCGTGGCGCAGATGCTGTTCTTCCAGTCCGACGAAGTCTGCGAGACCTCTTATAAGGACCGCGGCGGTAAATATCAGGGCCAGACCGGCGTCACGCTGCCCAAAACCTGAGTGCATTCACGGGCCATCAGAACGATGAGCCCGGCTCCTGCAGAAAAATAAGTTCCTCGGGCGTGCTTTCACGGCCAAGCACGGCGTTGCGGTGCGGGTAACGCCTGAAGCGGTCGATGATGGCCTTGTGCTTGAGTTCGTAGTCCAGATTGTTCGCGATGCCGTTGCGGGTGAACAGCTCCACTGCGGTTTCGTGGATGGACGCCGATTCGCTGTGCATGTAGGGCATGTAGAGAAACACACGCTCCTGCGGCGTCAGGGCGGCATCGGCGCCGCTGCGCACGGCTTCCTGTGCCAGCACCAGCGCCATACCGTCCTGGGCAAAGGCTTTGGCGCTGTCGCGGAACAGATTGCGTGAGAACTGATCGAGCACGATGATTTCGGCCAGTCGTCCGTGCGGTGTGTCGCGCCAGGCACTCAACTCGCCGAGACATGCTTGTGCATGCAACGCGCCGAAGCGCTCATCGAGCAGGCGGTCGAAATCGGCGTCCTTCCTGAACCACAGGGCGCGGTCGATTTCAGTGAACCAGAAGCGGATGATGTCTGCATGCGCATGACTCATGGCATGAGCCTTTCTTGAAATATGGCCGATGCGAAGACATCACGCAAATTTTTTGCCATGGCCGCCGCTTCCGACTCCGCGTAAAGCTCGCGTGTTCCGGTGTTCCACACCGGTGCCGGCCAAGCCGCATCGCCGGCATGCCGAAGGATGACGTGGATGTGCAACTGCGGCACCACATTGCCCAGCGCCGCGATGTTGAGCTTCTCACCGTGCGGGAAAGCGGATTGCAGGACGCGGGCGGCGGCATTGATTTCGGCCTGCAGCTGCAGCTGATGATCGGTACTCAGATCCGGCCATTCGCGCACATTCGGCACCCGCGGCACCAGAATCAGCCAGGGAAAGCGGGCATCATCCATCAATCCGATCCGGCAGAGCGGGGCATCCAACAGGAAATGGGTATCCTTGGCGAGGCGCGCATCAAGGCGGAATTCGGGGCTGTTCATCGAGGGCGTGGCCGGGAAACGGTATAATCCAAGCCCCAGTATCCGGTGCCGGTTCCCGCATGTCAAAGTCCAATCCGAAAGTCGGTTTCGTCAGTCTCGGCTGCCCCAAGGCCTTGGTCGATTCCGAACGCATCCTGACCCAGCTGCGGGTGGAGGGTTACGACATCGTGCCGACCTACGACAAGGCCGATGTCGTCGTGGTCAACACCTGCGGCTTCATCGACTCGGCGGTCGAGGAATCGCTGGATGCGATCGGCGAGGCCATGGCCGAGAACGGCAAGGTCATTGTTACCGGGTGTCTCGGCAAACGCCCGGAGCAGATCCGCGAGCAGTTCCCGGACGTGCTGTCGATATCCGGTCCGCAGGATTACAGCACGGTAATGAGCGCGGTTCACGCCGCACTGCCGCCGAAACACGACCCATTCATCGATCTGGTGCCGGACTACGGCATCAAGCTGACGCCCAAACACTACGCGTACCTGAAAATCTCCGAGGGTTGCAACCACCGCTGCAGTTTCTGCATCATTCCGTCAATGCGCGGCGACTTGGTGTCGCGGCCGGTCGACGATGTGCTGCGCGAAGCCGAAAAGCTGGTGCGCGGTGGCGTGCAGGAGCTGCTGGTGATTTCGCAGGACACCAGCGCCTACGGCGTGGATGTGCGTTACGCCGAACGCCAATGGCGCGAGAAAACCTACCAGACCCGCATGAAGGACCTGTGCGAGGGCCTCTCGGAGCTGGGCGTGTGGTCACGCCTGCATTACGTGTATCCGTACCCGCACGTCGACGACATCATTCCGCTGATGGCCGACGGCAAGCTGTTGCCGTATCTGGACATCCCGTTCCAGCATGCCAGTCCGCGCATTCTGAAGTTGATGAAGCGGCCGGGTGCGGTCGAGAAGAATCTGGAACGCATCCAGAAGTGGCGTGAAATCTGCCCGGATCTGACCATCCGCAGCACCTTCATCGTCGGCTTCCCCGGCGAAACCGAAGACGACTTCGCGCAGCTGCTGAGCTTCATCGATCAGGCCGAGCTCGACCGCGTCGGTGCCTTCGCCTATTCGCCGGTGGATGGCGCTGCGGCCAATGCCCTGCCGGATGCCGTACCGGAAGAACTCAAGCAGGAGCGTCTTGCGCGCTTCATGGAACTGCAGGCCGAAATCAGCGCAGATAAGCTGCAGCGCAAGGTCGGTACGGTACAGCAGGTGCTGGTCGATGCCGTGGACGGCGAATTGGCCATCGCACGATCGAAGGCCGATGCGCCTGAAATCGACGGTCTGGTGCAGATCCAGGACGGCGAGCGCATGGGCCTGAAGCCCGGCCAATTCGTGGACGTCACCATCATGGGTGCCGACGAGCACGACCTGTTCGCCTTGGTCGATCCCGAAAACGCCGATTTCTGATATTCGCCCTGCGTTGCGCGCCTTCTCTTTTGAAAAGAGGGATTACGCATCGTATTGGATGGATATCACCACAAACGAGGTCAAGCCGGTCGGCAGTTCGACCTCGAATTCCGTGTCCACTGTTTTGTTCAGTGCCGCCCGCGCCAGTGGCGAATCGATGCTGATCCAGTTGCGCCGTGCATCGGTTTCATCCGGTCCGACGATACGGTAACGCCTTACATCGCCGTCCTCGTTTTCAAGCTCGAACCAGGCGCTGAAGAAAATACGGTCGCGTGGAGTTCTGTCCTGTTCGGGCACTTTCAGCACTTCCAGGCGCTTGCTCAAGTAGCGTACGCGCCGGTCGATTTCACCGAGTTGTTTCTTGCGGTAGATGTATTCGGCGTTTTCCGAGCGGTCGCCTTCGGCGGCGGCGGCGGACAGCGCCTTCACCACTTCCGGACGGCGGATCTGCCAGAGTTCCTGAAGCTCGGCGCGCAGGCGTTCGCGCCCGTCATGGGTGATCAGGGCGGTGCTGGCATCGGAGGGCGGTCGCCATCGGCTCATCGGGGATTCACGAAAAATTTATGGAGTCTGCGCCGGCTATAGCCGATAATGCAGTCTGGATAGCATAAAGCATGTGCCAAGGAGTTTTCATGCGGATAAGCCCGATGTTCGTCACTGTCCTTCTCGCCGGGGTTTTTTCCGGCGCTGCACAGGCCGCCAAACCGACCCGCGAGGAAACGCTTTACGGTCAAATCGACCAGACCCTGAAGAACTACCAACAGGCACGTGACCGCTATGAAACCGGTGACGACAGCCAGCTGGCGGTGATGAACAAAGCCATCGAGGATCTCGAAGATCAGGCCAGCCAGTGTTTCAAGCTCAAAGCCTGTTCGAAGACCAAAGTGATCAGTGCCTACGAGCAATTGATCAGGCAGTCGGATATGCCGGCAACCGGCGGTCCCCAGCCGGCACTGGCGCCGCAGGCCATTCCCGCGCTCGGCACCACCGTCAAGTTGCTGGGTACAGGCAATCTGCAGTTGCTGATCAAATACAATGAGCCGTTGCAGGCGGCCATCGCCAATTGGCTGACCGTCAACCGCGGGTTCTTCATGGACTCTTGGGAAAACTACCATTACATGCGTTACCTCATGGCGCCGGAGTACGAAAAGGCCGGTCTGCCCGAAGCGCTGCTGTTCGGCATGATGACCAAGGAATCCGGTGGCAAGGTGCATTCGGTATCCAAGGCCGGCGCAGCCGGCCCCCTGCAGTTCATGCCGGCCACCGGCCGCCGTTTCGGGCTTGATGCCGGCCCGGGCTATGACATGCGCTATGATCCCCAGTTCGCCGCGCGGGCCAATGCCCAGTACATGAACGAACGCTTCGAGGAGCTCAATCGCAGTCTGGAGATGGCCATTGCCGGCTACAACGGCGGCGAAGGCCGCGCCCGCCGCATCTTCGGTGAGCGTGGCGGTGATTTCTGGCAGGAGAATGTGTACACCGAATGGCCTGCGGAAACGCGGGATTACGTACCGGCGGTGTTGGCTGCAGCCTGGTTATTTCTTCACGGCAATGAGTACGGCCTGACCTACCCGAAGCTGGACTATTCCCCGGCCAGCCTGACCCTGCAGCGCGCCACGACCATCAACGAACTCACCATTTGCCTGGGTAATCCGCATAACCAGTCCGGTTGGTTCCGCGTGCTGCGCAACCTCAATCCGCACTACGAGCCCGGCCAGTACATCGCACAGGGCATCGTGCTGCGTGCTCCGAAGAAACTGGTGGCCAGCTATCAGGCCAACTGTCTGGGCGGGCCGCGCAGCGAACAGGCGCGGATGCTGACCCAGGCCCGCAAGGCTCCCGTGTTCTACCGGCCGCCGCCAGTCACCGTCGCCGAGGCGGTTGACGATTCCGAAGCGGTTGCGGAAACCGCGGTTTCGGAAAAACATAACGGAAAGTACATCGTCAAACCCGGCGAAACCCTGATGATGATCACCCGTACCTTCGATTGCGACCTCAGTCGCCTGATCAAGGTCAATGATCTGACTCCGCCCAATTATGTCATCCAGCCCGGTCAGGAGATAAAACTGATCGGCTGCAAGAAATAGGAATGAAAAAAGCCGGCTTGCGCCGGCTTTTTTCAGGCTAGAGTTTGTTTACAAGGCATCCCAGCCGGCCTTCGGTGTAAAGCGCGCACCGTACTTGCCTTCCAAGGATTTCAGCGTGGCCAGTGCCGCATCACGGCCGATGGCCTTGATGTGTTCGATCGGACCGCCGCGGAACGGCGCGAATCCGGTGCCGAAAATAACGCCGGCATCGAGCAGCTCGGCGTCGGCGACTACCCCCTGGTGCAGGCAGGATACGGCCTCGTTGAGCAGAGCGAATACCAGGCGGTCCTGAAGATCATCGGGTGCTTTGTAATCTTTCGGGAGTTCCGGTTTTACCGCTTTGCCATCGACCCATTTGTACAGACCTTCGCCGTCCTTCTTGCCGCGTTTACCGGGAGTGACCTGCAGGGCATCGGGCAATGTCTGACCGTGGAATTCGGCCATGATCTTGCCGACGCTGGCGGCGACGTCGAGGCCGACCGTATCGACCAATTCGATCGGTCCCATCGGCATGCCGAAATCGAGCGCCGCCTTGTCGATGGCGCGGCCCGGGATGCCTTCCGAAAAAGCCAGAATCGCTTCCTGCATGTAGGGCGCGAGGATCCGGTTGACCAGAAAGCCCGGGGTGCCGGCGACCGGTACCGGCAGTTTGTCGATGCTGCGGCAGAACGCGGCCAGGCGGCGTTCGGTTTCCGCTGCCATGCCGGCATGACGGACGATTTCCACCAGCGGCATCATCGCCACCGGATTGAAGTAGTGCAGACCGGCGAAACGTGCCGGGTGGCTTAACTTGGCGCCAAGGGTATCCAACGCAATCGAGCTGGTGTTGGAAACCAGAAGGGCATCCGGCTTCATCGTCGCTTCCAGCGTGGCATAAAGCGTCTGCTTGGCGTCCAGATTTTCGAAAATGGCTTCGATGATCAGATCGGCTTTGGCCGCGCCATCCCCGGCCACATCGGCCTGCAGTCGGGCGCGGGTCGCCGTGCGTTTGGTTTCATCCTTCACCTTTTTCGCGAACAGGGTCTCGGCACGGTCAAGTGCCGGCTGGATGTACTGCATTTCACGGTCCTGCAGGGTCACTTCGAAGCCGCGCAGGGCACACCAGGCGGCGATGTCGCCGCCCATCACGCCGGCACCGACCACATGCACATGCGAAATGCCGTGCTCTTTTCCGCCGAGCGATTTCAGGCGTTCCATCAGGAAGAAGATGCGGGTCAGGTTGCGCGCGGTCGGCCCCTGTGCCAGTTTGGCCACCGAATAGCCTTCCTGTTTCAGCGCCGCCCGTACCGGCATGCCGCCGGATCGCCGCCAGGTGTCGATCAGACTGTAGGGCGCGGGATAGTGGGCTTTTCGGGCTTTGCGCGCGACCTGTTTGGTGAGTACGCCGGGCAGAATCTGCCGCGCCAGCCAGCTGTTGCTGAGCCAGGCGGTTGCTTTCTGCTTGAACGGCCGATGGACGCCGTGTTCGATGAATTCCACGGCTTTGTTGACCATCAAATCCGGAGCGGTCACCGCGTCGACCAGACCGATGGCGCGTGCCGCTTTGCCCGACAGGGCGCGTCCGGTCAGCATCATGTCGAAGGCCGCCGGGGCACCGACCAGTCTTGGTAGACGCACGCTGCCGCCCCAGCCCGGATAGATGCCGAGTTTTACTTCCGGCAGGCCGATGCGGGTACTGGCATCATCCGATGCCACCCGTGCGCTGCAGGCCAGACTGAGTTCGGTGCCGCCGCCCATGCAGTGGCCGTGGATCAAGGCCACTGTCGGGCAGGGCAGTTCGGCGATGCGCTGGAAGATGTTCTGGCCGTTGCTGATGGCATCAAGCACCGTTCCCTTGGCATCGAACTCGGCAAATTCGGCAATGTCGGCGCCGGCGATGAATCCGGCTTTCTTGGTGGAGCGGATGATCAGCCCCTTCGGCGGAGCGAAGGCCATGCGCTCAAGCAAGCCATCGAGTTCATTGAGCACAGCCTGGCACAGGGTGTTGACGCTGGTGTCCTTGCGTTCGAGGCTGAGGATCAGGATGCCGTCTTTGCGTTCCTCGAGTTGCCAATGTTGCGGGGAGAGACCACTGAACTGATTCATACATTCGTTTGATTGAAATTGAAGTAAGCTTATCATCACCGTTTTGAGCCTGACGGTCAATTCTCGGGAACTTTTCAGGGCCTGAAGCGACAAACCCTGTAGCCATTGGCTGCAACGATACGGAGATCCCGGCCCGATGGGCGAACACGAAATCGATACCGAGCTGGTCCAAAGGGCGCAGAAGGGTGATAAAACCGCCTTCGACCTGCTGGTCCGGAAATACCAGCACCGCATTGCGGCAGTGGTCAGCCGTTTCGTGCGCAACCCGGCCGAGTGCCAGGATGTGGTTCAGGACAGCTTCATCAAAGCCTACCGGTCACTGCCGGGTTTCCGCGGCGAAAGCCAGTTCTACACGTGGATGTACCGGATTGCGGTGAATACCGCCAAGAACCATCTGGCCAGCCTGAAACGGCGCCCCGGTGCCGATGTGGAGCTGGAAGATGCCGAGTTCATCGAAGGCGGCATCTACGTGCAGAACAATGACACGCCGGAGCATGAACTTTTGCGCGAAGAACTTGCCCAAGTGGTCAGCAAGGCGCTGGCGCAATTGCCGGAGGAAATCCGGCAAGCCATCACCCTGCGAGAGATGGAGGGGCTTTCCTACGAGGAAATCGCCGAAGTCATGAATTCACCGGTGGGAACGGTACGTTCCCGAATTTTCCGGGCGCGCGAAGCCATCGACGCCCGATTGCGTCCCCTTTACGAGTCCCAGCGAGTCCGACCATGAAACCGATCAGCGAAACCGATTTAGAACAACTCAGCGCCTACATCGACGGCGAATTGTCGGACAGCGAACGCCGTTTCTTTCAGAAGCGCCTGGCCAACGATGCCGAACTGCGCGCGGCCTGTGAGCGCGCGTGGATTGCGTCATCCGTCCTGAAATCACAGCCGATGCGGCTGATGCCTGCAGGCAGTGCCGATGCGATATGTGCGCAATGCCAGCCTGAGGCCGGAGGCACGAAAGCGCCCTGGCGGCTGGTCGCATCGTTCGCGGCACTGGCACTGGTCGCCGGTCTTGGGTATCAGCTGATGCCGGCCCCCGATGTGACTGCCCCCGATGATCGGATGCTTGCGCAGCAGACGTCCGTCCCGCCACCGTCTGCGTCTCCGTCCGGGGCTGAAGCCGCTCCGGCGGCAGTGCAGAAAGCAGGCGCGAAGCCGGCGGCCCGGCCTGCGGCCAAGTCGGATCCGCCATCGACGCAACTGGCTGCGGCCGATGACCCGACCCGTTTCGAACTCAATGAGGCGACCCGTTCCAAAAGCTGGCCCAAAAGCGACCAGGCCTTGGACGGCTATCTGGCGCGTCACAACCAGATGACCGGCAGCAATACTGGAAACGACCTCATTTCCTACGCGCAGATGCTTTCCGCCCCGCAGACGGGCGCCGAAGACGGCGGCAAGGACGGCCAATGATGCGCCCGAAATCCCTGCTTGCCGGTCTGCTGCTCATCACGCTCGCCACACCCTTGGCGGCGCAGGAGCGTGGCTGGCTCGACAGCGGTAAACAATGGGTTCAGCAGTTCTGGAGCGATGATTCCGGACAATGGCTGGGCCGTATCAACGGTGCGGTCTCGAACCACAATTACAAAGGCGTTCTGGTTTTTGTGCAGGGTGACAACATCAATACGCTGGCAATCGAGCATCGCATGGACAACGGTGTCGAGAATCTGCGCATGCGCACGCTGTCGGGCATGCCCAGGGAGCTGGTGAAAAAAGGCGGAAAAATCCAGAGAGGCAGTTCCGAAGATTCGGCGCAGTCGTTTCCGGCTTCAGCTTCCGGACAGATCACCTTCAGTCATTTCGCCAGCGCCGAAGGCAACAAGTGGTACAAGATCCGCCTGGCCGAGAAGGCGCGTGTTGCAGGGCGATCCACCCAGGTCGTCGAAATCAAAGCGGAAGATGCCTGGCGCTACAGTTACCGGCTCTGGCTGGATACCGAAACCGGGCTTCCGTTGAAAGTCATCACCCTCGACGAGCGCGGTTTTGCCGTCGAACAGTTCATGTTCACCCAAATCGAAATCACGCCGGTACCGGGCAAGGGCAAAGCACCCAAGCGCCGGCTGCCGCCGCCTTTGAAGTCGCCGTTCAAGGAGGTCAAGGGATTCCAGGTGATCGCCAGTGAAAGCCGCGCTGGATCCACCCAGTATCTGTTCAGTGACGGACTATCCAGCATTTCGCTGTATGTCGAACCGTCAAAACTGAAGGAAAAAGCCCAGATGCACCGTGACGGCGTGAATGGCCTGATGCTCGGCGACGGCAACATCCGTTATGTCGCCATGGGCAAAGTGCCGGTCGCCACCCTTGAAAAAATCCTTGCACAGACCCAACGTTGAACCCGTTCAATCTTCGATCATCGAGGTAGCCATGAAAGCAATTACGCCCGTTTCCCGTTTCCTGCTGGGATTCTTCAGTTGTGCCGTGCTGGTCGCCTGCTGGCAGCAAGCCCAGCAGCCGGTGCAGGCACAAAGCGCATCGACGGCCAATGCCGCGCCATTGGTCGCGCTCCCGGATTTCAGCGCACTGGTTGAACGCACCACGCCCGCCGTGGTCAGCATCGAAGCCAGCAGCGAGCGTGGTGCGGACCCGGAAAGGCGATCGGCCGCTCCGGAATCCGATGACGAGCAGATGCAGGAATTCTTCCGCCGCTTCTTCGGCCAGCCGATGCCGGGACAGCCCGGTCCACAGGGTCCGCGCGGCGGCGGCACGTCCTACGGCTCCGGGTTCATCATCTCCGCCGACGGGTACGTGCTGACCAACCATCACGTCATCGAGGGCATGAACAAACTGGTCGTGCACCTGGCCGACCGCCGGCAGTTGCCGGCCAAGCTGGTCGGTTCCGACCCCTCGACCGATGTCGCCGTACTCAAGATCGACGCCAAAGGCCTGTCCACACTGGCCATCGGCGATTCCGACGCGGTCAAGCCCGGACAATGGGTGGTGGCCATCGGATCGCCGTTCGGATTCGATTATTCGGTCACCGCCGGCATTGTCAGCGCCCTCGGCCGCCCCAGCGTGGACGGCAGCCAGCGCTATGTCCCGTTCATCCAGACCGATGTCGCCATCAACCGCGGCAACTCCGGCGGCCCGCTGCTCAATACCCGCGGCCAGGTGGTCGGCATCAATTCCCAGATTTTCAGCAACTCCGGCGGCTACATGGGCGTCAGCTTCGCGATTCCGATCCGGACCGCCATGAATGCCGTCGAGCAGATCAAGGCCACCGGAAGCGTGCGCCGTGGCCAGCTCGGCGTGCAGGTCCGTGATGTGCAGCCGGAGGAATTGACCGATCTTGGCCTGAAAACCGCGGAAGGTGCCTTCGTGGCCAGCGTTCAGAACGGCAGTGCCGCCGCCAAGGCCGGCATCCAGCCCGGAGATGTCATTACCGGATTCAACGGTGCCGCCATCGTCAAGTCCTCCGATCTGCCGCCCATGGTCGGTGCCCTGCAGCCGGGCGTGAAATCGCGGGTGAGCATCCTTCGCAATGGCCGTACACAGGACATTCCGGTCGTGCTTTCGGTGCTTGATGAAGCTGCCGGCAATCCACGCAATCCGGGAACGCCGAGCCAGACCCCGGCCAACCCGTCGAAGCTCGGCTTCAGTGTCGAGGAGGTCAGCCCGGCCACGCGAAGCCGCCTGGGATTGGCTACCGGTGGCGTCCAGATCGCCCGGATCAGCCAACCCATGCTCGGCCAGCTCGGCATTGCCAAAGGCGATGTCGTGCTCGAGGTCGGCCGCACGCCGGTGGCTTCGGTAGCCGCTTTCGAAAAAGCCGTATCCGCCTATAAATCCGGTGACCGGGTGAGGGTGCTGATCCGTAATGCCGAAAGTACGGCCATCCACATGCTTGTCGTGCCGTAAGAAATTGATTCTGGGGCGGAAAACCGCCTCAGAAGCGGCGGCATATGCGATAATGACCGGCTAAGTTTTCCGAAAAGCGACCCCATGCAGCATATCCGCAATTTCTCCATCATCGCGCACGTGGATCACGGCAAATCGACCCTGGCCGACCGCATCATCCAACTCTGCGGCGGCCTCGAGGCCCGTGAAATGGAAGCCCAGGTACTCGATTCGAACCCGATCGAGCGCGAACGCGGCATCACCATCAAGGCGCAGTCGGTGTCCTTGCCGTACACCGCCGATGATGGCGTGACCTACCAGCTGAATTTCATCGATACCCCGGGGCATGTGGATTTCAGTTATGAAGTCTCGCGTTCACTGGCCGCCTGCGAAGGCGCTCTGCTGGTGGTGGACGCCGCCCAGGGCGTGGAGGCCCAGTCGGTCGCCAACTGCTATACCGCGGTGGAGCAGGGCTTGGAGGTGGTTCCGGTGCTGAACAAAATCGATCTGCCGACCGCCGATGTCGAGCGGGTCAAGGCCGAAATCGAGGCGGTCATCGGCATCGATGCCGAAGAGGCGGTCGCCATTTCCGCCAAAACCGGACTGAACGTGCGTGCCGTGCTGGAAGCCATCGTGGCCCGCATTCCGCCGCCGAAACCGGTCGATACCGGCCATCTGCAGGCGCTGATCATCGACTCCTGGTTCGATAACTACCTCGGTGTGGTCTCGCTGGTGCGGGTGGTGCAGGGTGAAATCAAGCCGGGTGACAAGATTCTGGTGATGTCGACCGGCCGTGTGCATCAGGTCGACGAGGTCGGCGTGTTCACGCCCAAGCGCAAAGTGCTCGGCAAGCTCTCGGCCGGTGAAGTGGGCTGGATGAACGCCTCGATCAAGGATGTCCATGGCGCGCCGGTCGGCGATACCCTGACCCTGGCCGGCAATCCGGCCACGGAACCCTTGCCGGGCTTCCAGACCATGCAGTCGCGCGTGTTCGCCGGCCTGTTTCCGGTCGATGCCGAGGATTACCCGGCGCTGCGCGAGGCTCTCGACAAGCTCAAGCTCAACGATGCCGCGCTGAATTTCGAGCCGGAGAGTTCGGAAGCGATGGGCTTCGGCTTCCGTTGCGGCTTCCTGGGCATGCTGCACATGGAAATCGTGCAGGAACGCCTTGAGCGCGAGTATGACCTCAACCTGATTTCGACCGCACCGACCGTGGTGTATGAAGTGCTGCTCACCGACGGCAGCATCCTGCCGCTCGACAATCCGGCCAAGCTGCCCCCGGTCAACAAAATCGAGGAAATCCGCGAACCGGTCATCCTTGCCACCATCCTGACTCCGCCCGATTACGTCGGCAACGTCATCACCCTGTGCGAGGAAAAGCGCGGCTCCCAGCAGGGCATGAACTACATGGGTAGCCAGGTCCAGATCACTTATGAACTGCCGATGGCCGAGGTGGTCACTGACTTCTTCGACCGCCTCAAGTCGGTATCGCGCGGCTATGCCTCGCTCGACTACCATTTCCTGCGCTTCGATGCCGGTCCGTTCGTGCGCGTCGATGTGCTGATCAACGGCGACCGCGTCGACGCGATGTCGATGATCCTGCACCGCGCCCATGCCGACCGCCGCGGCCGCGATCTGTGCGAGAAGATGCGCGAACTGATTCCGCGCCAGATGTTCGATGTCGCCATCCAGGCCGCGGTCGGATCCCAGATCATTTCCCGTTCGACGGTCAAGGCAATGCGCAAGAACGTGCTGGCCAAGTGTTACGGCGGCGACGCCACGCGCAAGAAAAAGCTGCTCGAGAAACAGAAGGAAGGCAAGAAGCGGATGAAGCAGTTCGGCCGCGTCGAAATTCCGCAAGAAGCGTTCATGGCCGTGCTGTCGGTCGATAACAAATAAGGATTGCCCGTGAAAATCGATTTCGCCCTGATACTCACCCTTCTGGCCCTGTTCACCGGCCTGATCTGGCTCGCCGATAAATTCGTTTTCGAGAAACGACGCCTCGCGGCCGATGCCGCAGCCACCGATCCGGTCCTGGTCGAATACGCCAAATCCCTGTTTCCGGTCATCTTTCTGGTCCTGGCCCTTCGTTCCTTCATTGCCGAACCGTTCCGTATTCCGTCCGGTTCGATGATGCCCAACCTGCTGATCGGCGATTTCATCCTGGTCAATAAATTCAGTTACGGCATCCGTCTGCCGGTCATCAACACCAAGATCGTCGAGGTCGGCGAACCCGTGCGCGGCGATGTGTTCGTGTTCCGCTATCCCGGCTCGAAAGAGCTGGGCAAGGAAGACCCGGCCGCCGGTACCGATTACATCAAACGCGTGATCGGACTTCCGGGCGACACCATCAGCGTCGAAGAGAACCGGGTTTCGGTCAATGGTGTGCCATTCGGCTATGCCGAGGCCGGCGTTTACGTCGGCAAAGGCGTTTCCAGCGAGATGACCGGGTCGCGCATCTACACCGAAAGCCTGCCGGGCAAGTCCCACACCATGCTGGAAATGGATGGCGTGCCGCTCGGTTACCGCAACAACGGCACCTGGGTGGTGCCGCAGGGCCATTATTTTGCCATGGGCGATAACCGCGACCGCAGTGCCGACAGCCGCGAATGGGGTTTCGTTCCGCAGCAAAACGTGGTTGGTAAGGCGATGGTAATATGGTTAAACTGCTCGGGTTGGTTCTGTACCGACAGTTTCGAGCCGTCACGCATCGGCACCAAAATCGACTAAGGGGGTCATCATGAAACGCAATCAGAAAGGCATTACCCTGCTCAGCTTCCTCTTCGTTCTGGCGCTGGCCGGATTCTTCGGATTCCTTTTCATGCGCCTGTTCCCGGTGTATTCCGAATATTTCAGTGCGGTCAACGACATCAAAGCCGTGACCCAGGCCGCGGGGGCCGATAAACAGGCACTGGCCCAGATCAAGGACAGTCTTTACCGCCGGTTCCAGATTAGCTACGTCGACAGCGTGGACCTCGACAAGCACATCAAGCTGCGCACCGAAAAGGACGGCAAAGTGCTGGATCTGAATTACGAGGTCCGCAAGCCGCTGATGTACAACCTCGACTTCGTCGCCAAGTTCGAGCGCAGTTTTCCGGTGACCGGCCGGGCCGACGCGGAGTGATGCGTTGCTGACAGGGTTCCGCGATCCGGAACTGCTGCGTCAGGCGCTGCGGCACCGCAGCGCCGGCAAGCCCAATAACGAGCGCCTCGAATTCCTCGGTGATGCCGTACTGGGCATGCTGGTGTCCGATGCCTTGTACCGTAAATTCCCCAAAGCCAGCGAAGGCGAACTCACCCAAGCGCGTTCGCATCTGGTGCGTGAATCCACACTGGCTGAAATCGGCCGTGAGCAGGACCTGGGAGCGCGGCTGGAGCTCGGCCCCGGCGAAATGAAGTCGGGAGGCCATCGTCGCGATTCCATCCTGGCCGATGCCGTCGAAGCCGTCATCGCAGCCGTTTATCTGGATTCCGGTTTTCCGGCAGCGCGGCAGCTTGTGGATGCATGGTTCGGCAGCCGTCTGCACCTGTCGCTTGAAAAGTCGCCGGGCAAGGATCCGAAAACCAAGCTGCAGGAGTGGCTGCAATCCAAACAGCATGCCTTGCCGGTGTACCGTCTGATCCGGGCCGGCGGATCCGATCATGAACGCACTTTCGATATCGAGTGCGTGCTCGAACATCTCGCAATCACCACGGCCGGCAGCGGAAGCTCGGTAAAATCGGCCGAGGCCGATGCCGCCCGCAAGGCGCTTATTCTTCTAGGCCAGGAAAAATGACCGAACATCTGGACAACATCCCCTATCATGCCGGTTTCGTCGCCGTCATCGGCCGGCCCAATGTCGGCAAATCGACACTGGTCAATGCGCTGGTCGGCAGCAAAATCAGCATCGTGTCCTCACGGCCGCAGACCACACGCCACCGCATGCTCGGCATCGCCAGCTTTCCGGAAGGCCAGCTGGTGCTGGTCGATACCCCGGGAATCCATGCCAAACAGTCACGCGCCATGAACCGGCACATGAACCGCGCCGCGCGCGGCGCGGTCAGCGACGTGCATGCCTCCGTTCTGGTCATCGAGGCCGGCCGTTGGCACAGCGACGACGCCTTGGCCTATCAGGCGCTCAAGGATTCGGACGTTCCTGTGCTTCTGGTCATCAACAAGATCGACAAGCTCAAGGACAAGGATGCATTGCTTCCGTTCATCAAGGAAGTGACCGAAGGCCGCGAGTTCGCCTCCGTGCATCTGATCTCTGCGCTCAAGAGCAAGGGTACCGCCGATCTGGTCAAAAGCCTGCTGCTACTGATGCCGGAATCCGAACCGCTTTACGGTGAGGACGAGATCACCGACAAAAGCCAGCGTTTCCTTGCCGGCGAGCTGGTGCGCGAACAGCTGATGCAGCGCCTCGGCGATGAACTGCCGTATTCGGCCACGGTCGAAATCGAGAAATTCGAGGAAGACGGCGGCCTTCTGCGCATCGGTGCCGTGATCTGGCTCGAGCGGGAAGGGCAGAAGGCCATCGTCATCGGCAAGGGCGGCCAGCAGCTGAAAGCCATCAGCACCTCGGCACGCTTGGGCATGGAAAAACTGTTCGGTTCAAAGGTATTCCTGGAAACCTGGTGCCGCGTCCGCGACGGCTGGTCCGATGACGAGGCCGCGCTGCGACGGTTCGGTTACAACGACTGATGCGCATCGAGTGGCAGCCCGCGCTCGTGCTGCACAAACGGGCGTACCGCGAAACCAGTCTGCAACTTGAACTGCTGACCCGCGATCATGGCATTGTCGGTCTTGTCGCCAAAGGCGTGACCGGTGCCAAAAACCATGTGCTGCGCGCGCAGCTGCAGCCGATGCAGCACATCAAGGTCAGCTTTCTGCTCAAAAGCGAACTCGGTACTTTGACCGCTTCCGAACCGCTTCCGCCGGTATTGGCCATTGCCGGTGATCGGCTGATGGCAGGTCTGTACCTCAATGAACTGGTGTTGAAGCTCTGTCCGCGCCAGGATGCGGATAACGAGCTTTACCAGTTATTGCTTGCGGCGCGCACCGAGCTTGCGGGCGGCATGCCGCTGGCCTGGCTGGTGCGCCGATTCGAAAGGGATCTCATCCAGCATCTGGGCTACATCACTCCGTGGACGGCGATGGCCAATGGCCGTGACATCGAGCCTGAGCACCATTATCGGGCGCATCCCGAACTCGGCCTGATGCCGGCAAAAGCGGAGGAGCCCGGTGCGCTCTCGGGCACCGATCTGCTCGATTTCAATGCCGATCGCATGCCCTCGGCCAAGGCTCTCGCAGTATTGCGGCAGTTGCTGCACGGGGTGATCGCACAGCATCTGGGCAAATCCCTGCCGCGTTCGTGGCAGATGATCGGTGAGCTCAGCCGTCCGTTGAAATCATGAAAGCCAGGGTATCGGCCAAGGTGGTCCGGAAAGCGGAATGCGAAGCTTCTGACAGGTCCTGATCGAGCGCGCGGCAGGCCGCCAACAGCCGCTCGGCGCCCAGAAAGCCGCAGCTGGCTTTGAGCCTGTGCAGCGCATCATGCACGGCCGTCGCATTGCCCGAATCGAATGCCGTCTGAATACTCTGCGCGGCAACCGGAAGTTCGGCAGTGAACATGGCGCGCATGCTGCGCAGCGCGGCGGAACTGCCTCCGAGGGCTTTGAGCGCTTTTTCCTTATTCCAGAGTTCCGGAGTGCAAGTGCACAGCCGATGGATGGCGTCGTGCAGTTCGGCAACGGGCATCGGTTTGGCCAGAACATGGGCAATGCCTTTCGCGGCCAGTCGCTCCCGGACAGCCAGGGTGACCTCGGCACTGATCGCCAGAATCGGGATCCCGGCCGGAAACGCGGCGGCCAGATCCGGAAGCTCGCCATCCGGCAGATTCAGATCGGAAATAATCAGCGACGGCGGTTTGGTCCGCATTACCGCACAGGCAGAAGCAAAGTCGGGGCAAGCCGTGAATTCGACATCCAGCAAAGCGATGGCTTCGGAGAGGTAGAAGCGGCTGATTTCGTCGTCTTCGATCAGGACAATGGAGGCTTTCATCGGCGGTTTTTTTGGCGCAGGCGGTGCCATAGCGCATGGATATCTGCGAAAATACGGCTTTATCACGGAATTTCATTGTGGCACGAAGCGGACCGAAAGCAAAACGCGAATACGAAATCGAGATCGACAATCTCAGCCATGACGGGCGGGGTGTCGGCCGTCTCGATGGCAAGACCGTATTCGTCGCGGGTGCTCTGGTCGGCGAACGCGTTCGGGTCCAGCAGACCGGCCGCAACCGTCATTTCGACGAGGCCAGAACACTGGAAGTGCTCAGCGCCTCGCCGGACCGCGTCGAGCCCCCCTGTCCGCACTATGGCGTCTGCTCGGGCTGTGTCCTCCAGCATCTGGCCAGTGACCGCCAGATCGAAGCCAAACAACGGACGTTGGCCGACAATCTTCAGCGCATCGGCCATGTCGTGCCTGATGCGCTGCTGCCGGCTCTGGTTGCCGATGCCTGGGCTTACCGCCGCAAGGGCCGGTTTTCGGTACGTTATGTCGAAAAGAAGGGCGGCGTGCTGGTCGGATTCCGGGAGACCGATCCGCGTTTCGTGGCCCAGCTGCGCGAATGCCGGACCGTGGTGCCAGCCGTATCCGCCCTGATCGTGCCCCTGACCGAACTGATCGATGGCATGCAGGCCAAGCGTGAAATCGCTCAGATCGAATTCATCCAGGGCGACGGACCGGTGGCCCTCGTATTCCGCAATCTGATTGCGCTCTGTGCCGGCGATTTACAACAGCTTGCCGGTTTCGGCGCTGCGCATGACGTTCAGATCTTTCTGCAGCCCGGTGGCGTGCATACGGTGCATCCGCTGCGCGATGATTATCCCGCCTTGGGCTTCGATCTGCCCGAATACGGCATCCGCTTCGAATTCAGGCCGCTGGATTTCATCCAGGTCAACGCTCCGCTCAATGCCGCCATGATCGCACGTGCCATCGCGCTGCTTGAGCCTGGCGCCGATGATGTCGTGCTCGATCTGTTCTGCGGCCTTGGAAATTTCACCCTGCCGCTGGCCAAGTCGGCGGGCGAGGTGGTCGGTGTCGAAGGCGATCACGGTCTGGTCGAGCGTGCGCGGGACAATGCCCGCCGGAACGGCATCGCCAACGCCGAGTTCTTCGCCGCCGATCTGACCCAGGACATCTCCGCCCAGCTCTGGAAAACCCAGCGCTTCACCAAGCTGCTGCTCGATCCGCCGCGTGCCGGAGCCATCGAGGTCCTGAAGCAGATGAATCTCGAAGGCATCCGCCGCATCGTCTATGTGTCCTGTCATCCGGCCTCGTTGGCGCGTGATGCCGCCTATCTGGTACAGGAGCGCGGCTACCGTCTTCTGCAGGCCGGCGCCATGGACATGTTTCCGCAGACCGCCCATGTCGAGTCCATCGCCGTGTTCGAGGCCGGCTGATGGGCATCGAGATCGAGCGCAAGTTCCGGGTCACCGGCGAGGCCTGGCGTGCGCAGGCGCATCACCGCCTGCGCATCGCGCAGGCCTATCTGAACCACAGCGAAGCCCTCGCGGCCGGACGCGAGCACTGTTCGGTCCGGGTCCGCATCACCGGAGAGTCCGCCAATCTCAATATCAAATCCCGGGAAACCGGCGCGAGCCGGCAAGAGTTCGAGTATCCGATTCCGCTGGCCGATGCCGAAAGCCTGATGCTGCTCGCCTGCGAGGGCCGTATCGAGAAAGTGCGGCATCTGGTGCAGATCGGCGGCCATCTCTGGGAAATCGATGAATTCGCGGGGGATAATGCCGGTCTGGTCGTTGCCGAGATCGAGCTCGGGGATGTCAATGAGCCTTTCGCCAGGCCGGACTGGCTGGGCCCGGAAGTCACCGACAGCCTTCGTTATTACAATATGGCGCTGGCCGCCAGACCCTATCGCCACTGGACGGCTGAGGAAAAATCATGTTGATCATCGGAATCGAAGCGCACGCACTGACCGTTGCCGAGCGTGAATTCCTGCAGCACCCCGCCGTTGCCGGGGTTATCCTGTTTTCGCGCAATTTCGCTTCGAAAGCGCAGTTGTCCGATCTGTGTGCCGAAATCCGTGCCGGCTCGCCCCGGCCGCAGCTCATCTGCGTCGATCAGGAGGGCGGACGCGTGCAGCGTTTCCGCGAGGGTTTCGCCAAGTTGCCCAGTCTCGAGCGGTTCGGGGAATTGGCCCGCGCCGATACCGCATCGGCGCTGGCGCTGGCCCGAGAGCACGCCTTTCTCATGGCCTCTGAAATCATCGCCAGCGGACTGGATCTGAGCTTCGCCCCGGTGGCCGATCTGGGCCGCGGCAACCTCGCCATCGGCAACCGTGCCTTCGCGGCCGATCCCGCCACGGTGGCGATGTTCATCGAAAGCTATGTGGCGGGCATGCACGATGCCGGCATGGCTGCGACCCTGAAACATTTCCCCGGCCACGGTTCGGTGCTGGAGGATACCCATTTCAATCAGGCCGTGGATTCACGGCCGTACGCAGAAATAGCAGAGATCGATCTGCCGCCATTCACAGCCGGCATGCGTGCCGGTGCCGATGCGGTGATGATGGCGCATGTCGTTTATCCGCAGGTTGCCCCGGATCCGGCCGGCTATTCGCCGCACTGGATCGGTACCGTGCTGAAATCGGAATTGGGCTTCAACGGCGTCGTGTTCAGCGATGACATCGGCATGGCCGCGGCCGAAAGCGCCGGCGGTGTCGCGACACGGATCGGACAGCATCTGGCCGCCGGCTGTGATGCGGTATTGGCCTGTCCTCCGGCCTGTGTCGGGGAGGCCGTCGCCGCCATGCCCGTACGCGATTACCCGCTTTCGCGTCTGCAGCCTCTGTTTGCCGCACGGCCCATGACGTGGGATACACTGGCCGGCAATGACCGTTATCGGTCCGCCTTGCGGACCATGAACCAGCTGGAGCAGGCATGATGCGACACGATATCGAAGAGGTTCTGGCCCGATCCGAACGCCTGCAGGACCGCACGGAAATCGAACAGGCCATCGACCGCATGGCCGGGCAGATCCGCAAGGATCTGCACGGACAGTTTCCGGTTTTCCTGACATTGATGCATGGCGGGCTTTTTTTTGCGGCCCGGCTCGGCTTGTCATTGAACATGGATGCGGAGTTCGATTACCTGCATGCCACGCGCTATCGCGGCGAAACCACGGGCTCCGGTCTGGCCTGGCTGCACCGGCCGGCGGCGGTACTGGAAGGCCGTACGGTTCTGTTGGTGGATGACATCCTCGATGAAGGACACACCCTGAAAGCCGTGCGCGACTGGTGCGAGGACCAGGGCGCGGCCCGGGTCAAAATCGCCGTGATGGCCATCAAACAGCATGACCGTTGCGTCCCCGGCCTTGAGGCCGATTATTCCGGGTTCTCCGTGCCGGACCGTTATGTGTTCGGATACGGCATGGACATCAATGAGCACGGGCGCAATCTGCCCGGCATCTACGCACTGATATGAACGAAGACATCGCTCTGGCGGTCATCGGCGGCACCGGCGTCTATCGCTTGCCCGGCGTGCAGTGGCAGCACTCGCATACGCTGCAGACCCGCTTCGGCGCGCCGTCCGGTCCGATCCGGACAGCGCGCATCGGATCCGCGCAGGTCGCTTTCCTCGCCAGACACGGGGAAGGGCATGCCTTGCCGCCGCACCAGATCAATTACCGGGCCAATCTTCAGGCCTTGCACGATCTGGGTGTGCGACGCGTTCTGGCCATCAATACCGTCGGCGGCATCGGCGCCGCCTATGGTCCGCGGGTATTGGCGGTTCCTGACCAGATCATCGATTACACCTGGGGCCGGATCAGCACCTTGTGCGAGGAGCCCGGCAGTCCCGTGTTGCATGTCGATTTCGGCGATCCCTACACGGAAAGTCTGCGCCTGGAGTTGCTGGCAGCCTGTAAAGCGGCTGGAGTCGATGTGGTGGCCGGCGGCTGTTATGGTGCCACGCAGGGGCCGCGGCTGGAATCCAAAGCTGAAATCGCACGCCTGGGCCGGGACGGGTGCGATCTGGTCGGCATGACCGGCATGCCGGAGGCGGGGCTTGCACGGGAGTTTGGCCTGTCCTACGCCAGTCTGTGTGTCGTGGCCAACTGGGCCGCCGGTTGTGACCCGGCCAATGCCGAAATCACCCTCGAAGAGGTTTTGGCCAATGTCGAGTCGGTCAGCGGGCACCTGCTGCCGATTCTCGAACAGTTGCTGGCCTCCTAAAAAATACTTGGCAATTCAAAACGTTTTGTGCATACTTTGATTTACCAACTGTTCATGTTGGTGAATGTTCAATCCATTTTTAAGGTGTGACAGTATGAGTGTCGGTACGGTGAAGTGGTTCAATGATGCAAAGGGTTTCGGTTTCATTGCGCCCGAGGACGGCAGCGAAGACATCTTCGTGCATTTCTCGGCGATCAGCTCCGAAGGCTTCCGTTCCTTGAAAGAAGGTCAGCGCGTCACGTTCGACGTGGTGCAGGGCCCGAAAGGAAAGCAGGCAGCCAACGTCGTCGGCGCCTGATTATTGGCGGCGCAAGCCGCCAATCTTTCCATGTGGTATCTCGTCATTGCCAAAGATCATCCGGGTACTTTGGCGCAACGACTGGCCTCCCGGGCCGATCATCTCGCACGCCTGCATGACCTGAATGGTCAGGGTCGATTGAAGATTGCCGGCCCGCTGCCGGCGATTGATGCCGTCGATCCCGGCGATGCCGGATTCACAGGCAGCGCACTTGTCGTTGAATTCGCCAGCTTGGATGATGCCCGAACCTGGGTTTCGGCAGATCCGTATTTCACTGCCGGCGTCTATGCCAGCGCCGATATTTTCCCCTTCAAGCCGGTCCTGCCGTGAGCGAAGACCGTGTTTCCCGCATCCGGTCGGCTTTGGATGCACTGGATCCCTCGAGCTTGGACATCCGCGACGACAGCCACAAGCACGCCGGTCACGCCGGTGCCCGCGACGGCCGCGGCCATTTTTCCGTACGCATCGTTTCCGCCCGGTTTGAGGGTCTCTTGCCGCTTAAACGGCACCGCCTGGTTTACGACATGCTCGGACCCCTAATGGAGACGGACATCCATGCCGTGGCCATCCAGGCCCGTACTCCCGCGGAAGCTGCGTTGCAGGCAGAAAAGCCGTAAAAAATCGCCTTTACCTATCGCCCATCAGGGTGACACGCGCTATACTGTTGGTCATGCTCCGAGATTGTATATAAGTACAGTTAAATCAATTGCTTATAAATAAATTCGAGGAATGGATCCCTGTCAGTCGCGCGCTTAAAGATGCGCCGGCAACCGCCCCGATAAATCAGAAGAATACATGCGCCTTTCCACCATCAAATTGTCCGGCTTCAAATCCTTCGTCGACCCTACGGTGTTCCATTTGCCGACCAACATGACCGGCATCGTCGGCCCCAACGGTTGTGGCAAGTCCAACATCATCGATGCCATCCGCTGGGTCATGGGCGAAAGTTCGGCCTCACGGCTTCGCGGTGATGCGCTGACCGATGTGATTTTTTCCGGTTCTTCGACCCGCAAGCCGGTCAGCCAGGCCACGGTCGAGTTGATCTTCGACAACAGCGAGGGCAAGATCGGCGGAGAATTCGCCCGCTTTACCGAGATATCGGTCAAGCGCTCGGTCAGCCGCGACGGTCAATCCAATTATTATCTCAACGGTTCGCGCTGCCGCCGCCGCGACATCACCGACCTTTTCCTCGGCACCGGTTTGGGGCCGCGCAGCTATTCCATCATCGAACAGGGCATGATCGGCCAGATCATTGAAGCCAAGCCGGAAGAACTGCGGGTGTATCTGGAAGAGGCCGCAGGCATCTCCAAATACAAGGAACGCCGCAAGGAAACCGAATCGCGGATCAAAAGCACGCGTGAGAATCTCGACCGCCTCAACGATCTGCGCGAGGAAATCGACAAGCAGCTTGAACACCTCAAGAAGCAGGCCAGGGCCGCCGAGCAGTACCAGCAGCTCCAGATCGAGCGCGCCGAAAAAGACGCCCAGCTCAAGGCCATGGATTACCGTCAACTCGGCAAAGAACTATCCAAGCATCAAGAAGCATTGCGCGACGGTGAAATCCAGCTGCAGAAGCTGCTGTCCGAGCAGCGCCATGCCGAAGCGCAGATCGAACAATGCCGCAGCCAGCAGGTCGATGCTTCGGATGCGCTTGCCAAAGTCCAGGCCGAAGGCTACCGGGTCAGCGGCGAACTGGCGCGCATCGAGCAGCAGATCCAGCATCAGCGCGAACTCAAGCAGCGCCTTGAACAGGCACGGACCGAAGCCGATCAGGCCTTCGCGCAGATCGAGCAGCATCTGCAGGACGATCAGGCCAAGGCGGCGGCGATCGAAACCGACATCGCCGAGCATGCGCCGAAGCTGGCCGCGCTTCAGGATGAACAGGCGGACAAACAGGCGGCATTGCGGGCTGCCGAACAGAATCTGATGGATTGGCAGCAGAAGTGGGATGCCTGTCTGAAAGAGCAGGCCGAAGCCAACCGGTGGGCCGAAGTCGAACGGACCAAAATCGAGTATCTGGAGAAACAGAATCTCGAGCTGGGCCGTCGTTCCGAGGTCCTTCAGACCGAACGCGCTACGCTGAACCCGGAAGCGATCAGTGCCGGGTTGCAGGGCATGACCGACGAGCACGGCAGTCTGCAGGCAAATCTGGACGCGATGGGACAGGAGCTCGAAACCCGCAAGCTGGAACAGCAGGAACTGACCGAATCGCAGCGTCTGCGGCAGGCCGAGCTGTCCGATGTGCGCAAGCAATTCGAAACCGCGCGCGGCCGTCTGGCCTCGCTGGAAGCATTGCAGCATGCGGCATTGGGTCAGGAAGACAAGCAATCCAAAGCCTGGCTCGATGATCAGGGTCTGCTGCACAACAGCCGTCTCGGGGAAATGCTCGATGTCCAGCCCGGCTGGGAATTCGCGGTGGAGTCTGTTTTGGCCTCCTTGCTGGAATCCGTGGCCGTTGATGATGCCGGCCGTTATCTGGACAACCTGGGTTCGGTCAATCAAGGTCATCTGGCCTTGATCGACCAGCAGATCAGCAGCCGGGATTTCCCGGCGGGCAGTCTGGCTGCATGCATCAAAGGTCCCGATGCCATCCGCGTGCATCTCAGCCGCGTGCATACCGCCGCCGATCTTTCCGCCGCCAAGGCCCTGCTGCCGCGTCTGGCCGAGCATGAATCGGTCATCACGCCTTCCGGAGAATGGCTGTCCAAAGGCTTCGTGCGCATCCTCCGTTCGGGTCATGCCCAGCAGGGCGCGTTGCAGCGCGAATCCGAAATCAAACATCTTCGCGCCGAAATCCAGCAGTTGGCGGAAACCGAAAAACGTCTCGTCGCAGCGCTCGCCGAAATCAAAGACAAACTGCTTCTTGCCGAACATGCCCGCGAAGAGGCGCAGCGCAGCCTGTATCTGGCGCATCGCAGCGTTTCCGAACTCTCCGGTCAGATCCAGGGCGCGCAGGGCAAACTGCAATCGGCGCAGAGCCGGATCGCCGCCATCGATGCCGAACTGCAGCAGTCGGCGGCGACGCTGGAGGAGGCCCAGCAACAGGTCCGCGAAGCACGGCAACGTCTACAGCAGGCGACCGATGCCATGGCCGCGCTGGAAGACCGCCGCAGCCAGCTCGACAGCCAGCGCCGTGAACTGGCCCAGCTCAGGGATGATGCAAGGACCCAGCAGCGCGAGCATGCCGATACCCTGCATCAGCTGGCACTGACCGTTCAGTCCCATAAAACCGCAATCGGCGGTCTGAACCAGTCCATCGAACGGCTGAATCAGCAGCGCACTCAGCTCATTTCGCGCACGCATGAAATTGCAGAACAGCTCAAGCACGGCGACAGCCCGATCGAGCAGTTGAATGCCGAGCGCCAGCGTGTGCTCGAGCAGCGCGTCATTTTCGACCGCGATCTGTCGGCCGCGCGTTCCGCGCTCGATGGCATCGAGCAGGAGCTGCGCCGCTACGAGCAGCAGCGCCAGAGCAGTGACAGCCAGGCGCTTGTCCAGCGTGAAAAGATCAACTCGGTCAAGTTGCTGGAACAGGCCGTTCTGCTGCGCGCCGAGCAGCTGCAGGCAGCCATCGAACAGATCGGGACTACGGTCGAGACCGTGCTGGAAGGACTGTCTGACCAGTTCGATTCCGATCAGTGGGCCAAGAGCCTGCTCGACATCGACAACAAGATGCGCAGGCTCGAGCCGGTCAATCTTGCCGCCATCCAGGAATTCGGCGAACAGAGCGAACGCAAAAACTATCTCGATGCGCAGAACGCCGACCTCACCCAGGCTTTGGAAACGCTGGAAGAAGCCATCCGCAAAATCGACCGTGAAACCCGCGGGCGCTTCAAGGAAACCTTCGACCGCGTCAATTCCGGCGTCCAGGACCTTTTCCCGCGCCTGTTCGGCGGCGGCCATGCCTATCTGGAGCTGACCGGCGAAGATCTGCTCGACACCGGAGTGTCGATCATGGCGCGCCCGCCCGGAAAGCGGGTGTCCAACATCACGCTGCTGTCCGGCGGTGAAAAGGCACTGACTGCGGTTTCGCTGGTGTTCGCCATCTTCAAGCTCAATCCGTCGCCGTTCTGTCTGCTCGATGAAGTCGATGCGCCGCTCGACGAGGCCAACGTCGGTCGCTTCAGCGCGATGGTGACCGAAATGAGCGAGTCGGTGCAGTTTCTGTTCGTGACCCACAACAAAGCCACCATGGAGTCCGCCAAGCAGCTGTCCGGCGTGACCATGCGCGAGCCCGGCGTCAGCCGTATGGTATCGGTCGACCTGGCCGAAGCGACACGTCTGGCCGGAGTTGCCTGAGGAGGTAGAGAATGCTGTCGAATCTGAGCGATGCCGCCGTCATCCGCATTGTCATCGGTGCCGCTTTTCTGTGCATCATCCTGTACATCCTGTTGAGCGGCAAACGTCGTTCAAGAAATCCGTCATCGCCGGCTGTTCGCATCGATCCGGAAGTGCGCGCCGATTCCGATGCGGAGCGGGAATACGCCGATGCCTTGCCCCGTCCGCAGGATGAAGCCGATTTTCGGGAGCAGGCAAAACTACATTTCGAACCCGAGACGCCGAAGCTCCGGGCGACTAGCCGCATCGGCGTGCGCAGAACCGATGCCTACGAAAAGCTGGTGATGCTCTATCTGGCGGCCAAAAGCGGCCACAGTATTTCCGGAGCGGAATTGGTCCTTGCGACCGAGAAAGTCGGCCTGGTTTACGGACACAACAACATCTATCACCGTCTGGCCGAAGGCGTGAACGCCAACGAGCCCATTTTCAGCATGGCCAATGTGGTTCAACCCGGATATTTCGATCTGGATCAGATTGATACCCTGCAAACCCCCGGCGTCAGTTTCTTCATGACCCTGCCGGGGCCGGTCACTGCCGTACAGGCCTGGGACAGCATGCTTCCCATCGCCGAACGCATGGCGCAACTCCTTGATGCCGTTCTGCTGGATTCCGACCGCAATGCACTCGGACGGCAGCGCATCCTGCACATCAAGGAAGACCTGCGCGCATTCGACCGCGAGAAAGAGCGCCAGATCATCAAGCCCGGACGCTGACATGGATTCCGTCCGGCAGCGCATGCGGCAACTGCAGACGCAGATCGAAGACGCCAACTACCGCTATTACGTGCTGGACGACCCGGCCATGCCGGATGCCGCATGGGATTTGCTGCTGCGCGAACTACAGGAGCTTGAATCACGGCATCCAGGTCTGGCCGATCCGAATTCGCCGACGCAACGCGTCGGCAGCCGGCCTTCGTCCGGCTTCGAGGAGGTCGTGCACGCAACACCCATGCTTTCGCTGGCGAATGCATTCACCGAGGAAGAAGTCGGTGATTTCGTCAGCCGCATCACCAAGGAAACCGGCGATGCCGATCCTGAATTCTCCGTGGAACCCAAGCTGGACGGCCTGGCAATCAGCCTGCGTTACGAGAACGGCGTGTTCGTCCGCGGCGCAACCCGGGGTGACGGCAGCACCGGCGAGGATGTGACCGCCAACCTGCGCACCGTGAAATGCATCCCGCTGAAACTGCGCGGTGAAGCCCCTGGCGTGCTGGAAGTGCGCGGCGAGGTCTATATGCCGAAAGCCGATTTCGAAGCCTACAACGCGCGCGCCCTGAGGGAAGGCGGAAAGACCTTGGCCAATCCCCGTAACGGCGCTGCCGGTTCTCTGCGTCAGCTTGATCCGCGCATTACCGCCATGCGCCCACTGGCGTTCTATGCGTATGCGCTGGGAGAAGTCAGTGCCATGCCGTCATCCATCCAGACCCATTCACAGTCCCTGTCATGGATCAGGGACTTCGGACTGCCGGTCTGTCCTGAGGCCGGAACGGCCCGCGGCACAGGCGGGATTCTGGCGTTTTACAGACGGCTGGGAGAAAGACGCGGGCAACTGGCATACGATATTGACGGCTCGGTCTACAAGCTGGACCGTTTCGACCAGCAGCGCGCCATGGGGTTTGTGTCACGGGCGCCGCGATGGGCGATTGCCCACAAATATCCCGCCCAGGAGCAGCAGACCGTGATCGAAGCCATCGATGTCCAGGTCGGACGCACCGGCGCGGTGACGCCGGTTGCCCGGCTGGTTCCGGTGCAGGTTGCGGGGGTGGTGGTCACCAATGCCACCTTGCACAATGCCGACCAGATCGCACGTCTGGATGTCCGCATCGGCGATAGCGTCATCGTCCGCCGTGCCGGCGATGTCATACCGGAAGTCGTACGCGTCATTGAGGACCGCCGGCCGGCCGGCACATCGCCCTGGTCCATGCCGGTTCAATGCCCGATCTGCGGCTCGGCCGTCGAGCGCGAGCCGGGCGAGGTCGTTTCGCGCTGTACCGGCGGATTGTATTGTCCGGCGCAGCGCAAACAGGCCCTGATCCACTTTGCCTCGCGCCGGGCGATGGATATCGAGGGGCTTGGCGAGCGGCTCATCGAAGACCTCGTGGACTTCGGCTATGTTAAGACCGTTGCCGATTTGTACGCCTTGCGCTTGGATGATTTCCTGGCCATGAAGCGCCGTGCCGATGAGCGCGATGGCAGCACGCCGGACGCGGTGAAAACCGGAAAGATCGCCAGCAAATGGGCCGAAAACCTGATTGAAGCGATTGCCGCCAGCCGTGAGACCTTACTCGAACGGATTCTGTTCGCGCTCGGCATCCGCGACGTCGGAGAAAGCACCGCGAAAACCCTGGCTCGCCATTTCGGCGCGCTTGATCCGATCATGGCCGCCGACGAAAGCGTGCTGCGTGAGGTTCCCGACATCGGGCCGGTGGTTGCCGCCCGTATCGCCCATTTCTTCGCGCAGGCGCACAATCGGGAAGTCATCGCCGCACTTCGCGCCAATGGCGTACATTGGACGGAAGGTGCGCCCCAGCGAGCAAGCGAGGGACCATTGGCGGGGAAAACGGTGGTGTTGACCGGCGGTCTGGCCGCAATGTCACGTGATGAAGCCGGTGCAAGGCTGGAAGCCCTGGGGGCCAAGATTTCCGGCAGCGTGTCCAAGAAGACCGGCATCGTTGTGGCTGGCGAAGCGGCCGGCAGCAAACTGGCCAAGGCGCAGGAACTCGGTCTTGAAATCTGGGACGAAGCCCGTCTACTGGCCTTTCTCGACGATCATGCCGGAAAGCCGAGTGACTGACTGGCGTGCCACGGCATTGCCGGACGACCTGCGCCGCCGGGCTGCGGTTTATCGGCACATCCGCGAGTTCTTCCACGCACGCGGCGTACTCGAGGTCGAGACTCCGGTGCTTTCGCAGGCCGGCAACACCGACCCCAATATCGCGTCCTTCCATCTGGAATACAGCGGTCCGTCAACAGGCGGCAACCGACGGCGGTGGCTGCGCACCTCCCCGGAATTCCCGCTCAAGCGCCTGCTCGCCGGTGGGATCGGCGACTGCTACGAGATCGGCAAGGTGTTCCGCGACGGTGAATTCGGGCGCCGGCACAATCCCGAGTTCAGCATGCTGGAGTGGTACCGTGTCGGCTGGAATCATCTGCAACTGGCCGAAGAGGCAGTCACCCTGCTGCAGGAGCTGTTTGCTTCGGCCGGAAAGCCGCTGCGGGTGCGTGATATCACCTACCGCGACCTGTTCCGCGAAGCGGTCGGTCTGGATCCGCATCTGGCCGATGGATCCGACCTTGCAGCGGCGGTATCCCGGTACATCCGCATATCGCAGGAAGGCCTTGGCCGCGATGATCTGCTGGATCTGCTGTTGACGCATGTCATCGAGCCCGCGTTTGCCGACGATCAACTGACCGTCATCCGCGATTTCCCCGCCTCGCAATGCGCGCTTGCGAAACTGCGCGTGGACGATGTCCCGGTCGCCGAACGTTTCGAAATTTATCTGGGCGCAACCGAACTGGCCAACGGCTATCATGAGCTGAATGATGCCGATGAGCAAAGAGACCGTTTCGAGAAGGATCTGTTGCGTCGGCTGGCCGCCGGCAGCGACACTCCGGCTTTGGATGATCGTCTTTTACAGTCCTTGGCAAGCCTGCCGGATTGTGCCGGAATCGCCATGGGACTCGATCGTCTTTTGCTTTGCCTGCTCGGAAAAACAGGCATGTCCGAGGTGATTGCCTTCGATTTCAGCCGCGCCTGATGCGGCTGCCGGCGGCGTGAATGCGGCCAAGTACCGGCAATGCCAGCTCGAAGGCCTCTTCGGTCCAGTTCCAAAGCACATTTGCCGGTAATTTCAGGTTTTTTGCCAGCGGTGCAGGAAGCATGTCCGAACCCAACTTGCGGATGCGGCCGACGCTGTCCGCGTAGCGGCCGATGGCCCAGGTGCGGGCAAGTACGGCCACCATTTCCGGCGCCCATTGCGCCAAGGGCGCGGCCTTCAACAGCCAGCCGGAAACACGTGCACCGAGACTGGCCTTGAGTTTGCGTTCAAGCTGTCCGAAATCAACCAGTTGGGCGGCGCTGCTTTCCGCCACCGCGATGATGGCCGAGGTTTCCCAGTTGGCGGGTTTCAGGCCGTGCTGCTTGTAGATATCCTTGATCAGCTGTTTCTGGATCCGGAGCGGACTGTTTTTCGCCAGCGAATCCAACACGGACTTGGCCAGAAACGGTTTGGCGAGCGGAAAGCGCACGATGATGCCTTGGGCAATGGCATATGCTCCGGCACGGACACATGCGGTGTGCAGCATGATTTCAATCCTGCCACTGGGGCGTAGCATCGATGTGGCCATGTGCACCTGCGGCATTATTGCTAAAATGACGGTTGAAAAGGAAGATACCATGAATTTCGAACATGTCGACCGCGTTCGGCCGTTGCTCTGGCAGGGCGATCATCTTTCCGTGCTGGACCAGCGCGAACTGCCGCACCGCCAGATCCATCTGGCCTGCCGGACGTCCGCCGATGTCGCCCAGGCCATTCATGTGCTCGCCGTACGCGGCGCCCCGGCCATCGGCATTGCCGGGGCTTATGGTGTCGTGCTGGCGGCGCATTCCGTTCAGGCATCAACCGGCGCGGAAGCACTACAGCGCATCGATGCGGAGCTTCATGCACTGGCGTTGGCGCGCCCGACCGCCGTCAATCTGCATTGGGCGGTGCAACGCATGCGTAACGCGCTTGCCGCCATGGGTACGGACTGGCGGGACGCGGTGCTTCTCGCCGCACAGGCCATCCAGCAGGAAGATCTGGCCGCCAACCATCGCATGGGCCATCTCGGCGCCGAATGCCTGCCCGAGGGCGCCCGGGTGCTGACCCACTGCAACACCGGTTCGCTGGCTACGGCCGGTTTTGGAACGGCGTTGGGCGTCATCCGCGCCGGGATTGCCGCCGGCCGGATCGCCAAGGTCTATGCCAGCGAAACCCGGCCTTGGCTGCAGGGTTCACGCCTGACCATCTGGGAACTGCTGCAGGACGGTATTCCGGCCACACTGATCGTTGATTCGGCTTCCGCCTACCTGATGCAGCAGGGTCTGGTCGACGCCGTCATCGTCGGTGCCGACCGGATCTGCGCCAATGGCGATGTGGCCAATAAAATCGGAACCTTTGCCCATGCCCTGGCCGCCCGAAATCTCGGGGTCAAAGTCATGGTTGTGGCACCCAGCACGACCGTTGATATGGGCACGGCCAAGGGCGCGGACATTGAAATCGAGCAGCGTCCGGGTACCGAATTGACCCATATCGGGGGCATCGAGGTCGGGGCAAAAGCCGCCGCGGTCTATAATCCGGTGTTCGACATCACCCCGGCCGCCTGCATCGATTTTCTGGTCACCGAACGGGGCGTCATCACGGCCCCGGATTCGGCCAAAATGACGGCATTTTTCAGCCCGCTGTCAAGCCTGTAAATCCTTGTTTTATAAGTACCAAAAAGCGCGAAAAGACGGGCGCTTTCTGCTACAATTCTAGGTATGTTTTTCCGGCTCCCGCAGGGGCCGGAAACGGCATCAAAACCCCTAGAAATCCGAGTGCCTGAATGTCAGATTTAGCCAAAGAAGTTATCCCGGTCAACCTCGAAGACGAAATGCGCCGCAGCTATCTCGATTACGCAATGAGCGTGATCGTCGGCCGCGCCCTGCCGGATGTGCGCGACGGCCTGAAGCCGGTTCACCGCCGCGTGCTTTATGCGATGCACGAACTCGGTGCGCATTCGAATAAACCCTATTACAAATCGGCGCGTATCGTCGGTGACGTCATCGGTAAATACCATCCTCACGGCGATCAGTCGGTATACGACACCTTGGTCCGCATGGCGCAGCCGTTCTCGCTGCGCTATCTGCTGGTGGACGGGCAGGGCAACTTCGGTTCCGTCGATGGCGACTCCGCCGCCGCCATGCGATACACCGAAGCGCGCATGGCGCGCATCACTCACGAATTGTTGGCCGACATCGACAAGGAAACCGTCGACTTCCAGCCCAACTACGATGAAAAGGAACTCGAGCCGACGGTCATGCCGACCAAGGTGCCGAACCTGCTGATCAACGGATCCGAAGGCATCGCGGTCGGTATGGCGACCAAGATCCCGCCGCACAATCTCGGCGAAATCATCAACGGCACCATCGCGCTGATCGATGATCCGGAAATCGGCATCGGCGAACTGATTTCGCACATCCCCGGTCCGGATTTCCCGACCGCCGCCATCATCAACGGCGCCGCGGGCATCCATGCCGCCTACCATACCGGCCGCGGCCGCGTGGTCATGCGCGCAAAAACCGAAATCGAAATGCAGGATAACGGCCGGGAAGCCATCATCGTCACCGAGCTTCCCTATCAGGTCAACAAAGCCCGCCTGATCGAAAAAATCGCAGAGCTGGTGAAGGAAAAGCGTCTGGAGGGCATCTCCGAGCTGCGCGATGAATCCGACAAGGACGGCATGCGCATCTACATCGAGATCAAACGCGACCAGTCGGCCGAAATCGTACTCAACCACCTGTTCAACGAAACGCCGCTGCAGCAGAGCTTCGGCATCAATATGGTGGCATTGGTCGATGGACGGCCGCAGCTGCTGAATCTCAAACAGATCCTTGAGGCCTTCGTGCGCCACCGCCGCGAAGTGGTGACCCGCCGGACCATTTTCGAACTGCGCAAGGCGCGTGCCCGCGCCCATATCCTGGAAGGCCTGACCGTCGCCCTGGCCAATATCGATGAAATGATCGAGCTGATCAAAACCTCGCAGAATCCGCAGGAAGCCAAAGACCGGATGATGGCCAAGCGCTGGCAGCCTGGTCTGGTCAAGTCCCTGCTGGATGCCGCCGGTGCGCACGCATCCCGCCCTGAAGAGCTTGATGACGCTTTCGGCCTGTTGGCAGACGGCTATCAGCTGACCGAAGTGCAAGCCAAGGAAATCCTGGAAATGCGCCTGAACCGTCTGACCGGACTGGAACAGGACAAGCTGACCGAAGAGTACAGGGAGCTGCTGGCCGAGATCCGCGATCTGATCGAGATCCTTGAGGTGCCCGAGCGCCTGCTCAATGTCATCCGCGGCGAATTGCTGAAAATCAAGGAAGACTTCGGCGACGATCGCAGGACCGAAATCCGCGCCAGCGAGGAAGATCTGGCCGATCTCGATCTCATCGCCTCCGAGGATGTGGTGGTCACACTTTCGCATGCCGGCTATGCCAAACGTCAGATGCCGTCGACCTACCGCGCCCAGAAGCGCGGCGGCAAAGGACGTGCTGCGGCTTCGGTGAAGGACGAAGATTTCATCGAGCGGCTGTGGGTGGTCAATACCCATGACACGCTGCTGACCTTCACTTCCGAAGGGCGCGTGTTCTGGCTCAAGGTCTATCAGTTGCCGGATTCCGGCCCGAACTCGCGCGGCCGTCCGATTATCAATTGGATTCCGCTCCAGCCCGGTGAAAAAGTGCAGGCGGTTCTGCCGGTCCGTGAGTTCTCCGATGACCAGTACGCATTCTTCGCGACCCGTAACGGCACGGTCAAGAAAACGCCGCTGTCGGAATATTCACGACCGCGCGCCAACGGCATCTGGGCCATCAATCTCGATGAAGGCGATGGTCTTGTCGACGTGCAGATGACCGATGGCAAGAAGGACATCATGCTGTTCGGATCGCACGGCAAAGCCGTACGCTTCGATGAATCCGAAGTACGCTCCATGGGACGTACGGCCACCGGCGTGCGCGGCATGCGTCTGCCGGAGGATGGCGCGTTCGTGGTCAGCATGGTCGTGGTCGAGGGCGATGGCGATATCCTGACCGCCAGCGAAAACGGTTTCGGCAAACGCACCGAAGTCTCCGCCTATCCGAAGAAAGGCCGGGGCACCCAGGGCGTGATTGCCATCCAGACATCCGACCGCAACGGCCGTCTGGTCGGCGCCATCCAGCTCACCGAACTTCAGGAAATTCTCCTGATCTCCGATCAGGGCACCATGGTCAGGACCCGCGCTTCCGAGGTCTCCCAGGTCGGCCGAAACGCCCAGGGCGTGACCCTGATGCGGGTGGCCGAGGATGAAAAACTGATGGCCATCGAAAGTCTGGATGTCATCGAGGACGATGCCGAGACCGAGGCGGGAACGGAATCCACCGATTAAACGGCAACATGATGGACGAAAAAACGGCGGTATATCCCGCCGTTTTTTTATGCCCTCAAGCGGACCGGTTACTTGTAAAGTTTGGCTTTTCCGTCTTTCAGACGCACCATGCTGCCGACCTTGATGCTGTTCAGCGTTTCCTGGCGGGCATGCTGGATCTCCCCGTCACGCATGCGGATGGTGATCTTGTATTCCTTGTTGCCTTCGGCGATCTTCTTGCCGGCATAGGCGCCGCCGGCGACGCCGGCGACAGTGGCCGCGGTCTTGCCTTTGCCGCCGCCGACCTGATTGCCCAGAAGGCCGCCAGCAACGGCGCCGATGATGGCGCCGCCGGTGCCGGACTTGGCATCGCTGACTTTTTCGATCTGGGTGACAATGCCGCATTTGGCGCAGTCGGCCGGCCAGTTGGTGTTGTCATAGGCCGGCCGTGCCGATTTGTCGGATTGCGCCGCAGCCATCGAGCCGAAGCCGATCATGGCGGCTGCGATCAGTAAGCATAAGTTTTTCTTCATGGTGGATTCTCCGTGGGTTAAAGTGCGGACAGAACGTGTTCTGCCGAAGAGACCGAAAATTCGCCCGGTGCCTCAACGAAAAGATGGGTGACGATGCCGTTGTCGGCGGCAAGGGCGAAGCGCTTCGCGCGCAGACCCATGCCGAACGGCGTGGCATCCAGTTCGAGACCGAGTGCCTTGGTGAATGCACCGTTGCCGTCAGCCAGCATGGCGATGCTGTCCGGGGTTTCCTGGCTTTTGGCCCAGGCGCCCATCACGAAAGCATCATTGACCGACAGGCAGGCCAACGCATAGCCCTTGGCGGTGAATTCTTCCGCATGCCGGATGAATCCCGGAAGATGTTTGGCGGAGCAGGTCGGCGTGAATGCGCCCGGTACCGCGAACATCACGACCTTTCTGCCGGCGAAGAACTCCGAGGTGTCGATGGCCTGGATGCCGTCTTTGAGGACGTTGATGGCGGTATTGGGAATGCGGTTGCCGGTTTCGATTGTCATGGGGTACCTGTAGGGAATGCGTTAAGGGAATGATAAACTCTTTCTGTCGGATTTTCGTGAATCATTCCACACTCTACAAAAAAGCAGCCCGTTTGGAGTCAATGCATGGAATTCAAGGATTATTACAAGGCTTTGGGGGTGGATGCGGGCGCCAGCGAGGCTGAAATCAAAACCGCCTACAGGCGTCTTGCCCGCAAATACCATCCGGATGTCAGCAAGGAGACCGGAGCCGAGGAGCGCTTCAAGGCGGTCAACGAGGCTTATGAGGTGCTCAAGGACAAAGACAAACGCGCCCAATATGATCAGCTCAAAGCCAGCGGTTACCGTCCCGGCGAAGATTTCCGGCCGCCACCCGGTTTCGGAAACGGCGGATTCCAATTCGATTTCAACGAGATGGGCGGCAATGCAGGATTCAGCGATTTCTTCGAATCCTTGTTCGGAGGTGGCCGTCGCGGGCCGGCTCCTGCGCCCGCAGGCAGCCGTGTCCGTCTGGCAATACCGCTGGAGCGTGCCTTCTCCGGCGGTAAACAAAAAATACGCATCGGCGAGCGCACGCTGGAAATTGCCATTCCTGCCGGAATTCGGCCCGGGCAGAGCATCCGTCTGGCCGGTCAGGGCGAGCGCGGCGGGGATCTGATGATCGAGATCGCCTATCATGAGCACCCTGAATTCGAACTGGATGGTCTGAACGTGCTCTATACACTGAGCCTGTTGCCCTGGCAGGCGGCGCTGGGTGCAACGGTTTCGGTTCCCACGCTCGGCGGCAAGGTCGACCTGAAGGTCCCGCCGGAATCCGATACCGGCAAGCGGCTGCGTCTGAAAGGGCGGGGCATGCCAAGCAAGGGCGGCCATGGCGATCAACTGGTCGAACTGGAAATCATCGCGCCGGCGCCGCAGACGCCCGAGCAGGAAGCGCTTTACCGGCGCATGGCGGAACTGTTTCCGGCGGATTAAGCGCCGGCGGGCAGCACCTGCTTGATGATTTCAATCAATTCATTCTCGTTGAAGGGCTTGGTCAGATAGGCTTTTGCGCCCTGACGCATGCCCCAGACCTTATCGGTTTCCTGGTCCTTGGTCGTGACCAGAACCACGGGAATGTGCGAGGTGGTCTCGTCCCGGGTCAATGCACGCGTGGCCTGGAATCCGTTGAGATTCGGCATCACCACGTCCATCAGCACAAGATCCGGCTTTTCATTCTTGCACAGCTCGACGCCGATGACGCCGTCTTCGGCGGTGAGCGCCTCGTGCCCGAGTTTTTCAACGATGCGTTTCATGCCCAGAAGCTGGGAGGGTGAGTCGTCGACGACCAGGATGCGTGCCATAAATATTCCCCGAATGGATGTGTTTAGTTAAAGCCAAAACCGGAATTTTAGCAAGCCTCGGTTCCGATACCGACCACAACCCGACCCAGCGATCGGCCTGCGAGCATCCCAGCGAAGACGTCCGGCAGTCCCTCTAATCCGATTTCGCGGACCGGTAGGGCGCTCAGCGCCGCCGTATCGAAATGGCGTGCCAGCAGCTGCCAGACCTGTTCGCGGAGCCTGCGTTCGGTTCCGGCCGAGGCGACGCCAAGCAGGGATACGCCGCGGATGATGAAAGGCATGACCGTGGTGGGCAGGTCATGCCCGGAAACCAGGCCGCAACTGGCGACATTGCCATAGGGTGCGGTCTGCGCCAGCAAGGCGGCCAGTGTCCGTCCGCCGACATTGTCCAGGGCGCCGCCGAAGCGTGCGCTATCCATCGGCTTGTCGGTCAGAACCGCGTCACGGGCCAGAACGGTTTCGGCTCCGAGACGTAGCAACAGGTCGGCCTGTTCCGGTTTTCCCGAAACGGCGTGCACGCGAAAACCGGCGCGGTGAAACAGGACCGTTGCCAGCATACCCACCCCGCCGGTGGCACCGGTCACGGCAATCGGGCCGAGTTCCGGGAGCTGGCGGTTTTCCTGCATGCGTAGCAAAGCAAGTCCGGCGGTGAATCCGGCGGTGCCGAGAATCATGGCTTCGCGCGGGCCCCAGGTTTCGGGAATGCGGATGACATGCCGGTGATCGACGCGCACTTCGTTGCAGTAACCGCCGTCGGTGGTTTCCGACAGTCCGGAGCCGGTAACCAGCACCGCATCACCGGCTTTCAGCGATGGATCGGCCGATTCGATGACATGACCGGCGCAGTCGATCCCTCCATTGAGCGGAAAACGACGAAGGATTTTACCTTGGCCGGTCCCGGCCAGGGCATCTTTGTAATTGACACTCGAGTACTGTACGGCAATGACGGTGTCGCCAGGCGTCAGCATTTCACGCGATATCGATTCCATGCCGGCGCGGTAACCGGCATCATTGTGGATGCGGAAGGCGCGGTACGTATTGCCGGCCATGCTCAATCGGCCGGCTGCATGAGTGTGATGCCCGACATGCGGATAGCGGCATCGCGATTCGGTTTCGGGCTCAATTTCATCATCAGATTCCAGAAGCCGGCGAAACGGACATGTCTTTTCAGACGCAGCGATTCGGTCCAGCTTGAACGGAAAACCGTTTCGCGCCAGCCCAGCGGGTTGAAAAATGCGGCGGCATCGGCCGGTGCGAACAGGAACGGGGCGTTGCCGTCGCGTAGCCTGCCCAGCCAGCTTTTTGAAAGGCGCTTCAGCAGCAGGGGGGTGCCGAGATCGGAGATCCACCATTTTGCCGACGCATTGGTGCGCAGAGCCACGGCCAACTCGGCGACAGTCTCCGGCGGCAGGTAGACCAGCAGTCCTTCAGTGATGACCAGAACGGGGCCATGTGCGGCGGCTTCACGAAAAACCGCATCGCGCTGCCCGGGTTCGCGTAGGTCGGCAGCGATGTATTCCAGATGGCAGCGGGGCGTTTCGCCGGACAGATTCCCGCGCACATAATCGATCATTGGCGGAAAATCGACATGGTACCAACGCAATGAGCTCGGCAGATCGAGCCGGTAAGCGCGCGTATCGAGACCTGCGGCCAGATTCAACACGCTGGCAGCCCCGGCACGGACGCATTGCATGATGAGTTCGTCCATGACCGCGGTACGCACGATCATCGCCCAGGCCATGGCTTTGCCCTGCGGCATGGCATCGACGATGTCCTGACCGCGTTGGCCCGCCAGCCGGCGAGCATAAGGATCACGGAACAGAGCATCGGTACGCTCGCTTTCCATGGCGCGGTATACCGCGACCCAAAGCGCGGTGTCGGAGACGTTGCGGATCGGGGTCGTGGTCCCTGCGGCTTCCATCAGTTGACTTTGTGGATGGCGCGTTTATCGACCGCCATGGCGGCGTCGTGGATGGCTTCCGAAAGTGTCGGGTGGGCGTGGCAGATGCGTGCCAGGTCTTCTGCGGAACCGTGGAATTCCATGGTCAGCACGCCTTCGTGCACCAGCTCGGAGACGCCGACGCCGACCAGATGCATGCCGAGCACGCGGTCGGTCTCGGCATGCGCAATGACCTTGACGAAGCCGGCAGGCTCGCCCATGGCCACGGCACGACCGACAGCCGCGAACGGGAAGCTGCCGGTTTTGTACTCGATGCCTTCGGCCTTGAGTTGCTGTTCGGTCTTGCCGACCCAGGCGATTTCCGGTTCGGTATAGATGACCCAGGGAATGGTATCGAAGTTAACATGTCCGGGCAGGCCGGCAATCAGTTCGGCGACGGCGATGCCTTCTTCGAAACCCTTGTGCGCCAGCATCGGGCCGCGAACGCAGTCGCCGACCGCCCAGATGCCGTCAACACCGGTACGGCAGTGCTCATCAACTTCGATTTGACCGCGTTCATTGAGTTTGACGCCGGTGCCTTCGGCCAACAGGCCTTTGCTGGCTGCTTTGCGCCCGACCGCGACCAGCAGTTTATCCACGATCAGGTTCTGATCGGCTTTGCCGTCGTTGTAGGTCAGATGGACCTCGCCGTTCTTGATTTCGGCCTTGCTGACCTTGGCGCCGAGCTTGATGTCGAGGCCCTGTTTCTTGAATTCCTTGAGGGCCGCGCGGGCGACTTCCGCATCGGCGGCGCCAAGGAAATCCGGCAGTGCTTCGAGGATGGTTACTTCGGCGCCGAGACGCTTCCAGACGCTACCCAGTTCCAGGCCGATCACGCCGGCGCCGATCACGCCGAGGCGTTTGGGAACGGCGGTGAAATCAAGTGCACCGACATTGTCGACGATGTGCTTGCCGTCGAATTTGGCGAAAGGCAATTCGATGGAATCCGAACCGGCGGCGATGACGATATGCTTTCCGGTCAGTTCGACCATGCTGCCGTCATGCTGCTTGACGCTGACACGCTTGCCGGGCTGGAGCTGGCCGAATCCGTAATACGGTGTGATCTTGTTGGCCTTGAACAGCGCAGCAATGCCACCGGTGAACTGCTTTACGATCTTGTCCTTGCGGCCGACCATGGTGCCAACATCGATTTTGGCATTATCGGCACTGATGCCGTGCTCGCCGAACAGGTGCTGCATGTTCCAGAACTGGCGGGAAGAATCCAGCAGCGCCTTGGACGGTATACAGCCAACGCGCAGGCAGGTGCCACCGAGAGCCGGTTGACCATCCTTGCCAAGAGCGGCGTCGATGCAGGCGGTTTTCAGGCCGAGCTGTGCGGCACGGATGGCCGCATGGTAACCGGCCGGACCGGCGCCGATGACCACGACATCAAATTCAGTACTCATGATTCATTCGCCTCGAAAGTGGATTACAGGCCGAGCAGCATGCGGTGCGGGTTTTCCAGTTGGTTCTTGATGTCGACCAAGAACAGCACGGCATCCTTTCCATCGATGATGCGGTGGTCGTAGCTGAGCGCGATGTACATCATCGGTGCGATCACGACTTGGCCGTTTTCGGCGATCGGACGTTCCTTGATGGCATGCATGCCGAGAATCGCCGACTGCGGCGGATTGACGATCGGGGTCGACATCAGCGAACCGAAAGTGCCGCCGTTGGTGATGGTGAAGGTACCACCTTGCAGATCTTCCAGCTTCAAACCGCCTTCACGGGCCTGTTTGGCGTAGCCGGCGATGGCCGCTTCGATCTCGGCGAAGCTCATGTTCTCGACATTGCGCAGCACCGGAGTGACCAGACCTTTCTCGGTCGCCACGGCGATGGAAATGTCGGCATAGCCATGATAAATCACGTCGTTGCCATCAACCGAAGCGTTGACGATGCCGTGCTTGGCCAACGCATTGGCAGCGGCTTTGGCGAAGAAACTCATGAAGCCCAGCTTGATGCCATGGGTCTTTTCGAACGGTTCGCCCAGTTCCTTGCGCATGGCCATCACTTTCGACAGATTGACTTCATTGAACGAGGTCAGCATGGCAATGGAGTTTTTCGACTGCATCATGCGTTCGGCGATACGTTGGCGGATGCGGGTCATCGGCACGCGCTGTTCGGGACGGGCACCGCCTCCGGAAGTCACATGCTTGACCAGGTCTTCCTTGGTGACGCGGCCTGCACGGCCGGTTCCGGCGACATCGGCCGGATTGACGTCATTGCGGGCGGCGTAATTCGCGGCGCCCGGCGGAAGTGCGCTGGTGTCCACTTTAGGCGCCGCCGCAGCGGCCGGAGCGGCTGCTTTAGGAGCAGCGGCCTGTGCAGCGGGAGCAACCGGAGCCGGTGCGGCGGCAACGGCGCCTTCCTCGATCACGGCGATGACCTGCGCACTGGTGACGGTGGCACCGGTTTCGAACTTGATTTCCTTGAGCACGCCGTCGACCGGGGAGGGCACTTCCAGAACGACCTTGTCGGTTTCCAGATCGATCAGGTTTTCATCACGACGCACGCTGTCGCCGACCTTCTTGTGCCAGGTGGCGATGATGGCATCGGAAACGGATTCGGGCAGAACGGGGACTTTGACTTCAATGCTCATGACTGTGGCCTTTTCGGTTACTCATGGGTGAAATCGCTCTTGCCCGGATTGGTCAGGGCATCGGCGATCAATTGGTTTTGTTCAGCGGTATGGGTATTGGCGTGACCGCAGGCGGGCGCGGCGGAACGGGCGCGGCCGGCGTAGTGCAGCTGTTTTCCGTCGTTCAGACAGCTGCGCAGGTGGTGCTGGATCTGGTACCAGGCGCCCTGGTTCTGCGGCTCTTCCTGACACCAGAACACATCCTTGGCATTCGTGAACCGTGCCAGCTCGGCCTTCAACGCCTCGCGCGGGAACGGATAAAGCTGTTCGATACGGACAATGGCCACATTATCGAGTTTTTTCTCGGCCGCGGCTTCGATGAGATCGTAATAGACCTTGCCTGCACAGACCACCACGCGTGCGGCTTTATCGGGTTGTTTGGCGGTGGTGTCGGAAATCAGTTCCTGGAAGGACCCGTTGACCAGATCATCCATGCGCGAAACCGAAAGTTTGTGGCGCAACATCGATTTCGGCGTCATCACCACCAGCGGTTTACGGGTGGCACGCAGCATTTGACGGCGCAACATGTGGAACATTTGGGCCGGGGTGGTCGGGGTGCAGACCTGGATGTTGTTCAGTGCACAGAGCTGCAGGAAGCGCTCGAGGCGTGCCGAACTGTGCTCGGGGCCCTGGCCCTCATAGCCGTGCGGAAGGAACAGCACCAGACCGCACAGACGGTCCCATTTGGCCTCGCCGGACGTAATGAACTGGTCGATGACGACCTGGGCGCCGTTGGCGAAATCGCCGAACTGGCCTTCCCAGATGTTGAGGGTCATCGGCTCGGCGGTCGAGTAGCCGTATTCGAAAGCCATCACCGCTTCTTCCGAGAGCAGTGAATCGATGATCACTGCATGGCTGGGGTGTTTCACGAACTGCTGCAGCGGCATATAGGCGTCGCCGTTGTTCTGGTCATGCAGCACGGCGTGGCGGTGGAAGAAAGTGCCGCGGCCGGCGTCCTGGCCGACCAGACGCAGGCGGTAGCCTTCGGTCAGCAGGGTGGCATAGGCCAGATTCTCGGCAAAGCCCCAGTCCATGTCGAGCTCACCGGCCAGCATCTTGCGGCGGTCTTCGTAGATTTTGGCGACACGGGCGTGCGGCTTGAAACCTTCAGGAACGGTGTTTATTTTCTTGGCCAGACTATCCAGCGAGAACTGGGCCAGTCCGGTTTTCACCGATTGTGCCAGTTTGCCGTTCAGCCACGGCGTCCAGTCCACGGCGAATTCGTCCTTGCGGGCATCGGCCACATCGGTGGTCACCTCGCCCTTGTCCAGTTTGGCGCGGAAACCGTCAACCAAGGCTTTGGCATCGGCTTCCGCCAGCACGCCGGCGCCGACCAATTGCTCGGCATAGAGTTCACGGGTGGTTTTACGGGAACGGATGTTCTGGTACATCAGGGGTTGTGTCGCCGCCGGTTCATCGGCTTCGTTATGGCCGTGACGACGGTAGCAGACCAGGTCGATGACTACATCGCGGCCGAAGGTGCGGCGGTAATCGAAGGCCAGCTCGGCGCAGAACACCACGGCTTCGGGATTGTCCCCGTTGACGTGGAATACCGGGGCGCCGACGATCTTGGCCGGGTCGGTGCAGTAAAGCGTGGACCGGGCGTCATCGGGCCGAGAGGTTGTGAAACCGACCTGGTTGTTGATGACGATGTGCACGGTGCCGCCAACGGCAAAGCCACGGGCCTGCGACATCTGGAACAGTTCCATGACCACGCCCTGGCCGGCAAAGGCGGCGTCGCCGTGGATCACGATCGGTAAGACCTGCGAACGGCTATCGTCCTGGCGGCGCATCTGGCGGGCGCGCACACTGCCCGCCACGACCGGCGCGACGATTTCCAGATGCGAGGGGTTGAAGGCCAAAGCCAGATGGACCGGACCGCCCGGCGAATTGACGTCTGCCGAGAAGCCCATGTGGTATTTGACATCGCCGGAGTGTTCCGGGGTATCGGGATGATCGAATCGGCCTTCGAATTCCGCAAACAGTTTCTGCGGTGGCTTACCGAGGGTATTGACCAGCACATTGAGGCGGCCGCGGTGGGCCATGCCGATGATGGCGTCCTTGATGCCGTGCTTGCCGCCGTGCTGGATCAGTTGATCCATCAACGGAATCAGCGATTCACCGCCCTCCAGCGAGAAGCGTTTCTGACCGACATATTTGGTATGCAGGTAGCGTTCCAGGCCTTCGGAAGCGGTGAGGCGTTCGAGAATGCGCTTGCGCTGTTCCGGCGAGGCCTGCAGACGGCTCTGCACGGATTCCAGACGTTGCTGGATCCATTGGCGCTGGTCGGCATCGCTGATGTGCATGAATTCGGCGCCGATCGGGCCGGAGTAAGTATTTTTCAGTCGTTCCAGCAAATCGGCCAGCTTCAGTTTTTCCGGGCCGAAATAGGTCTTCACCGGGAATTCGGTCTGCAGGTCGGCGCTGGAAAGACCGTGATGGCCGATGTCGAGATCGGGCGCGTTCGGTTTTTCCATCATGGCGAGCGGATCGAGATCAGCGCTCAGATGGCCGCGAGAACGAAACGCGGTAACCAGTTTGCCGACCGCCGTCTGTTTGCGCGCCATTTCCTCATCGCCACCGCCGGTAACGAAGCGGGCATTGCGGGCCTGAGCCTGGACCTGGGCGAGTACGGCCGAGTGGGGCACATCACCTTGCCCCTGAAAACCATCGAAATAGGCTTTCCATGGCGCCGGAACGCTGGCCGGATCGACCAGATAGTTTTCGTAGAGATCTTCGATGAACGCGGCATTGCCGCCGGAAAGCTGCGAGGACTTGAGGAATTGTTTGATCAAACTTTCCACGGAATCGCCTTATTGAGGGTTGCTTGGGTCGGCCGAGCGGCCACACGCGGGACACAGACCCCAAATTATAACCGAGTCTGCCCGATCTGAACAAATTGTTTCAGGCATTCAATCAGTTGCCGGCGCTTGTTAAGTCCAGCGTCATGTTCTGATGCAGGATGCCGGCTTCGGTGTACACCCCGCCCTCGGCCACGAAGCCGTGCTTGCGATAGAAGCCAATGGCATCGACTTGGGCGTGCAGACTCACCGATGGCCAACCGGCGGCACGGGCAAGCCCGATCAGTCGGACCAGCAGGGCATCGCCGACCCCTTTGCCCCGCCATTCGGGAAGAACGGCCATTCGGCCGATGGTGTGCTGCGGGGTCAGACGGCCGGTGCCTATGGGGCGCTCTTCAGCGTCCAGCGCCAGGACATGGCGGCAGTCCGGATCAATGGCGTCCCATTCAAGATCCAGCGGTACCTGCTGTTCGATAACGAAAACCGGTTCCCGAACGGCCCGTAGCCGTGGCAAGTCCTGCGCATATACGGCATCGATGACGCGAAAGGGGCGGGCGGTCATTCCGGTTCGGCCAACTGATAGACGCCTTGTGCGTAAAGCGCCGAAACAGCATGTTGAGCAGCCGTACCCAATCGATTGAAATCGGCGACCGCCAGCACCGTTTGCCGGCATAACGAGGCCGCGTCTTGCGGGCTGACCGGATAACTTTCGCCGGTCACATGCAGCAGGGCCTGTTCGGGCTCCCGACTCCAGGCAAAGCGGGCGAAAGGATGCCGGTACAGCGAGTGGCCGGTGGCCAGTGCATTCAAGGCCTGTGGCCAGCTGGCTTGGTCGGGGCCGGCCTGGACATCGCCGGAAGCCCGGTAACGGGTAATGAACTGCCCGAACCAGCGCCGGCGTTCGGCCGCGCTGGCGTTTTGCCAGACCGCCAAGGCGTCTTCCACCCGGGCAAAGGCCTGCGCATCGATTTCATAAGGGTCTTGGGCAATCTTCAAGTCCGGATCCTCATAACGACGGTATTCCGGAAGTTTCTGGGCCAGATCTTCGGCGAAATCCACCAGCATTTCGGCACTTGAAGGCGCACGCATGCCGACCGAAAAGGTCATGCAGTGGTCCAGGGCCACGCCGTGATGGGCATAGCCCGGCGGCAGATACAGGACGTCGCCCGGGGCCAGATCCCAACGGTGGTCGGCCGTGAATTCCTGCAGCAGTTTCAGTTCCGAATCGGGACGGAATGCCGGCTCGTGGCGGGGCTGCGCTTCGATCTGCCAGTTGCGGTGCCCCATGGCCTGCACCAGAAACACATCGTATTGGTCGATGTGCGGCCCGACCGAACCGCCTTCGACGGCGAAGCTGATCATCACATCATCCACCCGCCAGCGTGGCAGGAAGGAAAACGGCACCAGCAATTCGGCGACATCGGCATCCCATTTGTCCATGTCCTGGACCAGAAGAGTCCAGTCATGATGACCGAGTTTGGGAAAATCGCTTTCCGCGAACGGTCCTGTTTTCAGGGTCCAGGTGTCTTTTTTGCGCTGATAGGTGACCACGCGCGCCAAAGGCCCGTCTTCGCAGGCCAGTCCGGCCAAGTCTTCCGGACTCAGGGGCGGCGTGAAGCCCGGAAAGGCCTGCCGAATGAGCAGGGGTTTTTTCTGCCAGTATTCGGCGAGGAACCGCTCGACCGGCATTCCCAGGAAGTGCTGCAAGCTGCCGGTACTTTCGATCATGCTCAAGCCTTGTGGATAGCTTTGGCCAGCAGCCCGGCGTGACCGGTATAGCCGGCCGGTGTCAGTGCCAGCAAGTCCCTTTTGGCATCCTCGGGCAAGTCCAGCGTGGCGATGAAATTACGCATGCTGGATTCGGTGATGCCTTGGCCACGGGTCAGGGCTTTCAATTGTTCATAGGGGTTCGGCAAGCCGTAGCGGCGCATCACAGTCTGTACCGGTTCTGCAAGAACTTCCCACGCACTGTCCAGATCTTCCTGCAGGCGCTGCGGATTGGTTTCGAGCTTGCCAAGGCCCTTGCCCAGCGAATCCAGCGCAATCAGCGTATGCCCGAACCCGGTGCCCAGCGCCCGCAACACCGTCGAGTCGGTCAGGTCGCGTTGCCAGCGGCTGATCGGCAGCTTTTCGGCGAAATGGCCGAGCAGGCTGTTGGCAATTCCGAAATTGCCTTCGGCGTTTTCGAAATCGATCGGATTGACCTTATGCGGCATGGTCGAGGAACCGACTTCGCCGGCCTTGAGCTGTTGTTTGAAATAGCCCAACGAAATATAGCCCCAGATATCACGGCACAGGTCGATGCCGATGATGTTGATGCGGCGCATGGCATCGCAAAGTTCGGCGATGGCGTCATGCGGCTCGATCTGGGTGGTGTAGGGGTTGAACTCCAGACCAAGACCGGTCACGAAGCGTTCTGAAAACCCGGGCCAGTCGACCGCCGGATAGGCCACGGCATGGGCATTGTAATTGCCCACCGCACCGTTGATTTTGCCGGGCATGCGGATGCCCCGCAATTGCGGCATCTGACGATTGATGCGTGCCAGTACATTGGCCATTTCCTTACCAAGGGTCGTCGGCGATGCGGTCTGGCCGTGGGTCCGCGACAGCATCGGCTGATCGGACTGGGCATGACTGAGCGCAAGCAGGGCATCCTGCAGACGCGCGAGCGCCGGCAGCAGCACGGTATCCCGGCCCTGTTGCAGCATCAGACTGTAGCTGAGGTTATTGATATCTTCCGAGGTACAGGCGAAGTGGGTGAATTCCTTGGCCTGGGTAAGATCGGGCCGGCTTTCCAGCTTTTGCTTGATGAAATACTCGACGGCTTTGACATCATGGTTGGTGGTGCTTTCGATGCGCTTGACCTGTTCGGCATCGGCAATGCTGAAATCGGCGGCGATGCTCCGAAGGAAAGCGGTTTGGGCCGCATCGAATTCCTGGAGTTCGGCAATGCCGGGCTCGGCAGCCAGCGCGATCAGCCATTCGATTTCCACATGCACCCGGGTTTTGATTAGCCCGAACTCGGAAAACACCGGGCGCAGGGCATCGACTTTGCCGGCGTAGCGGCCGTCGGTCGGAGAAAGGGCAAGCAGGGTATGTTCGGTCATGATCGGGAGGCCAGGGATGAAGGTGTGCCGGGCGGGGCAAGCCGTGACTGCCGCGCTGTCCTGCGACAATTGTACCGTGAAAAGGCGTTATCATCGAGAATCCAGACCAAACGGAGTGCCGACATGAGCCTGAAATTCCGCGTTGAAAAGGACGGTTTCGGCGAGCTTCTTGTTCCGTTTGACGCGCTATACGGCGCCCAGACCCAACGTGCGATGCTCAACTTCGGCATTTCCGGTCTGCGCATGCCGCCGGAGTTCATCCAGGCCATGGCATTGATCAAAGCCGCCGCTGCAGAAGCCAATGGCAGTCTCGGCCATGTTCCGGCCAAGCGGGCCAAGGCCATTGCCAAGGCCGCCAACGCCATCGCCTGCGGCGAACATGCCGATCAGTTTCCGGTCGATGTGTTCCAGACCGGATCCGGTACATCCACCAACATGAATCTCAACGAGGTGATCGCAGCCCTGGCGAACCGGCAGTCCGGTCTGGCGGTGCATCCGAACGATGACGTCAATCACGGCCAGAGCTCCAACGATGTGGTGCCCAGCAGTAGCCTTTTGGCGTCCGCCTTGGTGTTGAACAGGGTGCTCATGCCCTCACTCAAAACCTTGCGTGCCAGCATCGCCAGAAAGGCGCGACAGGGGCGCGGTCTGGTGAAAACCGGACGGACGCATCTGATGGATGCCATGCCGATCACGGTGGAACAGGAATTGTCCGCCTGGCTGGCCCAGTTGGACTCTGCCTGTGCCCGCCTGCAGGACACCGGAAAGCGGCTGATGGATCTGCCGCTGGGCGGCACCGCGGTCGGTACCGGGGTGAATGCCGATCCGAAAATGACCGTTATGGCCTGCCGGCACCTCGCGAAAGCCACAGGCCTGCGCATCCGCCCTGCAGGCAATAAATTCGAATCCATGGCGGCGCAGGACCATCTGGTCGAGCTTTCCGGACAGTGCAACGGGTTGGCGGTAACCCTGATGAAAATCGCCAATGATCTGCGCTGGATGAATTCCGGGCCGTTGACCGGCTTGGCCGAGGCCGTATTGCCGGCATTGCAGGCGGGCAGTTCGATCATGCCGGGCAAAGTCAACCCGGTGATTCCTGAAGCGGTGGCCATGGTCTGCGCGCAGGTTATGGGAAATCATGCGACGGTGTCCATTGCCGGGCAAAGCGGCAGCTTCCAGCTCAACACCATGATGCCGGTGATTGCCTACAACAGCCTCCAGAATCTGAATCTGCTGGCGGCAGCCTGCAGTCATCTGGCGGAGAAGGCCATTGACGGCCTGAAGTTCAACAAGGCGCGGATGAGCGAAGCCCTGGCACGCAACCCGATTCTGGTGACCGCGCTGAATCCGGTCATCGGTTATGAGAAGGCGGCGCAGATCGCCAAACGGGCCTATGCCGAAAAGCGTCCGATCATCGATGTTGCCAAGGAAATGACGGATTTGAGTCTTGCCGAATTGAAGCTCCTGCTTGACCCGGCACGGCTGACCGGATGACGGTGCTTCACCGCCATGAAAAACCCCGGCATGCCGGGGTTTTTCGTTCCGTTCAATCCTAATTCAGGGCTTAGGCGGGGTCTCAGACGTGTGCTCGGACTCACCCAAGTCGATGTTGATATTGTCCGCGGAGTGCACGCTGCAGCCATCCTTGCCTTGCTCCACTGTCATCGGCTCAGGTTTGAACTGGGGCACGGCCGAAGTCAGTTTTTTCTCGATGGCTTGCAATTCAAGCGCGCTCGCACAGAGCTTGTCGGCGACGAGCTTGATGTTACCGGCCTTGGCTTCCACCGACTTCTCGATGTCAGCCTCGTTCTTGCCGCTGATGATGCCGCCGATGGCGCTGCCGATGGCCTGGGTTGCCAATTTCGCGCTTTCCTTGCCGATTTCCAAACCCTGCATCGCAATCTGCTTGGTGGCGGCGTAGTACTTTTTGCTCAGCTCGCGCTGTTCTGCGCTGAGCGTGACCGGTTTGCCATCAATGCTCAGGTCGCCGGCGGCAGTAATCTTCGCCTTGCCGCCGTCGGCAAGCGTAACGGTAATGTCGGTCAGATCGGCCTTTGCTTCGTTGATGGCTTTGTTCATGTCCGCCTCGATGTCCTTGGCGACATCGGCTTTTATGCCTTCGACGGTCTGTGCGGTATTGTCGGCGTTGCAGGCGGCGAGCATCGCGGTCAGCAGGGCCAGCGGCAGGAATCGGGTGGTTTTCATGGTCGTGTCATCCGGTGTTGGAACGTGAAAGCCGGTGCGGAGGTCCGCACCGGCTATTTTTTTCAGCCTTCGTCGCGGTAGCGACGCATTTTCACCGCGCCAGCCAGGAAAGCCAGTCCGATGGCCACGCCGATCCAGAGGTTGGCGGTGCCCAGCAGGCTGTAGGTGTTGGCGAGCAGCATGCTGACGGCATTGTCGGGGTTGACGGCGGCGTTGGATTCCGCGACCTGGCCGAGCCAGGAGCCGGGGAACACGCTGCCCAGGCCGCGGGCCACGATCACTTTCCAATAACCTTCCAAAACGAACGGCGAACCGGCCAGGGCGTTGACCCACGTCAGGATGACGCCGCCCAGCACCGGCACACCGACCGCCCACAGGAAGGGTTTGGTCTTGGCCCAGCTCGATACGAACATCAGATAACCGACGGTCGGAAGTGCCCACAGCACGTAGACCGGGATGAAGCTGACGATCTGCGCGATGACCAGATAGAAGTTGGCATCGCCCAGCACCAGGCCGAACAGGTTCAGGCCATGGAACGCCGCCAGCACCATCAGGGTGAACAGGACCAGCAGGGACAGGGCCAGGGCGAAGGCAATGGCAATCAGCGGGCCGACCACCAGCGCCGTCAGGGCCTTGGAAACGACGGTATCACGGTCGGAAACCGGCAGCGATTTCCAGAACAGGATGCTACGGTCCTTGCGCTCGTCGTACAGGCTGCCCAGGCAGTAGAAGAACACCACGAAGCCCAGGGTGAACATCAGCGGCATGGCCACGGCCGGATAACCGACGGCCAGTCCTTTGGCGAACTCGATCTTCTGCGGATCCGAGATGTCGTTCAGCGCCTGCTGCAGATTGATGGCGGAATTGTTGCCATCCAGATGAAAGCTGCCCTGGCTGCCTGCCACGGTCGCAAACAGCATGGAACCGATGGTCAGCAGCGCCAGAAGCCCGGAAACCACCACCGGCGCCCAGAAATAGCCGCCTTTGTGTTCCCAGTATTCGCGTTTCAAAAGCCATTTCATCGTATTCATGCGTAGGTTCCTTTCATGGTGGCGACAAACAGATCGGCGATGCCCGGCGTCTTGATGTCGCCCAGCGGCGCCAGGGTGGTGCGGTTGATGCCATCGAACAGAAAAACGGTCTTGCCGAACACCGAACGTTCGTCGATCGGCCCGAGGGCCTTGGCAGCGGCGTAATGTTCGGAGCCGACCAGAACTTCGGTAAAGCGTTCGGCGATTTCATCCATGCTGGTGTTCAGTGTGATCTTGCCTTCGCGGATGAAGATCAGATCACTGAGGATGTGCTCGATTTCCTCGACCTGGTGGGTGGTGACGATGATGGTTTTGCCTTCATCGAAGTACTCCTCCAGCAGATTCTGGTAGAACTGCTTGCGGTACAGAATGTCCAGACCCAGGGTCGGTTCGTCCAGCACCAGCAGCTTGGCGTCGATGGACATGACGATGGCCAGATGCAGCTGGACAATCATGCCCTTCGACATTTCCTTGACCTTCATCGACGGTTTCAGCTTGGTCTTGGCGAGGTAGGCGTCGGCTTTGCTGCGGTCGAACTTAGGATGGGTACCCGCCACGAAATCGAGGGCATCGCGGACCCTCATCCAGCGCGGCAGAACGGCCACGTCGGCGATGAAGCAGACTTCCTTCATCAGGTCATCGCGCTGGGTGCGCGGGTCGAAGCCGAGGACTTTCAGCTCGCCTTCGAACGGAATCAAGCCGAGCGCGGCCTTCAGCGTGGTTGTTTTGCCGGAGCCGTTGGGTCCGATCAGCCCGACGATTCGGCCGGGCTGGATTTCCAGATTGATCCGGTCCACGGCGGCCTGCTTGCCGTAGTGTTTGCTCAGCGCGGTAGCGTGAAGGACGCTGCTCATGCTTGTTCTCCCTTGTTGGATGCGAATAGATGTTCGGGTTGCAGGCCGAGGCGCTTGATGCGCGCCACGATGACCGGCCATTCGTTTTTGAGGAAACGCTGCTTTTCGCTCGACAGGAGCTGGTCTTTGGCGTTTTCGCTCATGTACATGCCCAAGCCGCGGCGTTTCTCCACCACGTTTTCATCGGCCAGCTCCTGGAAGGCGCGTGATACGGTGATCGGGTTCAGCTGGTATTCGGCGGCGATCTGCCGGACCGAGGGCAGGGCGTCGCCGGGTTTGATGTCGCCGTCCAACATCATGCCGACCAGCTTGTCCTTCAATTGACGGTAGATGGGACTGTTATCGCTCCATTGGATGCTCATTAGCGGGCTCCTGTCGGCAGGTTGGATTTGCCGAATGAAAAATAGGGACTGCTGAAAGCGCGCTTGGCTTTCTTGGCTGCCTGGGATTTGCCGGCGGCGGCATTGCTTTGAACCGAGGCCTTGACCGGAATCGAGGTAAAGCCTGCGGCGGCGGCTTTGGCGGGAGCCTCGCCGCCGAGATAGCCCGCAAACAACATCAGGCCCGAAAGTGCTAGGCTGATTGCCGTGTTTTTCAGTGAAAGTGCCATGGGGTGCTCCGGTGGTGTATGCGTTAGGTGTTGTAGGTAACTATAACAGTATATTTTTCGCTGTCAACACCAAATTCATCCGGTCTCTGTTAATTTCTTCATATTCCATTCAGGAATGCGACCTAGGAATACCATAATGAAAATGAAATCAATAAGATATATTGCATTGGGTCTGCTGTTCGGGGCGTCCCTGGCGTCGGCGAAGACCGATGTGTTGGCGCATCAATACCGGACTTTGGCCGGAAAAGAGCAGGTCAATTTCAAAAAAACCTATGCCGGCAAGGTGCTTTTGGTGGTTAATACCGCCAGCAAATGCGGTTACACCCCGCAATTCGAGGCGCTCGAGGCGCTGAATGCCAAATACCAAAGCAAAGGCTTTGCCGTTCTGGGCTTCCCGTCCAATGACTTCATGGGCCAGGATCCCGGCAGCGAAAAGGAAATCAAGGAATTTTGTACGCTGACCTATGGCGTCAAGTTCCCGATGTTCGAAAAAGTGCATGTCAAAGGCAATGATGCCACCCCGATCTACCGTGATTTCAAGGCGGTGACCGGTGACGAGCCGGGCTGGAATTTCCACAAGTTCCTGATTGACCGCAACGGCAATGTCATCGGCAGCTTCCCGAGCAAGGTCAAGCCCGATGATGCCCAGCTGGTGGCCAAGATCGAAGCCGCCCTTGCCGCCAAATAAGCCCTGAAAGTTTCGTTTGCCCTGAGCCGCTTTTGCAAGGACAATAGTGGCTTCTCAACGTGGAGTAGATTTCCGATGAAGTTCAAGCAACCCGTGGCCCTGGTTCTGGCCGGCGCCTTGATGTGCGTCAGCCTGTCCGCCTGCAGCAAAGACGAGAAAGCCGAGGATGCGGCGAAATCGGCCGATGCCATTACCAGCACCGCCAGCGGTTCCGAAACCGTGAAAGGCCTGTCCGGCATGAATTCCGAACGGAAGCAGGTCAGCTACATGATCGGCATGGACATCGCCAAATCGCTCAAGGAAATCGAGCAGGAAATCGACGTCGAGCTGTTGACCAAGGGCATGCGCGACCAGCTCGCCGGCAAGCCGCTGGTCAGTGAAGCGCAACACACCCAGATCCGCGACGCCTTCAGCACCAAACTCCAGGCCCATGCCGAAAAGGTCGCGGCCGAACTCCCGAAGAAGAATCTCGAGGCCGGCAAGGCGTTTTTCGCAAAAAACAAGACCGCCCCGGGTGTGCTGACCACGGCCAGCGGCCTGCAGTATCAGGTCCTGCGTCAGGGTTCCGGCGCCAAGCCGGCAACCGATGATGCCTTGGTCAAGGTCCATTACCAAGGTACGCTCCTCGATGGCACCAAGTTCGACAGCTCCTATGACCGCAACGAACCGGCGCAGTTTTCCCTGGCCGAAGTCGTTCCGGGCTGGGCCGAAGGCGTCAAGCTGATGACGGTCGGCAGCAAATACAAACTCTGGATCCCCAGCGAATTGGGTTGGGGTGAAATGGGCAGTCCGCCGGTGATCGGCCCGAATGCCGCAGTGGTGTTCGAAGTCGAACTGCTGGAAACCAAGCCGCGCCCCGCAGGTGAAGCAACGCCGCCGGCCGGCCAGTAACCCCACGCGTCCGCATCCGGGTATTCACGCATGAAAGTCACCGTATTCGGTACCGGTTATGTCGGTCTGGTCACAGGCACCTGTCTGGCCGAGATGGGCAATCAGGTGGTCTGCGTCGACATCGACAGCGCCAAGGTCGATGGCCTCAACAAGGGTCAGATTCCGATTTTCGAGCCGGGTCTGACGCCGATGGTGGTGCAGAATCACCAGGAAGGGCGCCTGCAATTCACCACCGATGCCGAATCCGCCGTCGCCCACGGTGAAATCATCTTCATCGCCGTCGGTACGCCGCCGGATGAGGACGGCAGTGCCGATCTTCAGTATGTCCTGGCGGTTGCCGGCACCATTGGCCGTTATCTCGGCCATTATGCGGTGGTTGTCAACAAATCGACGGTGCCGGTCGGCACCGCCGACCGCGTGCAGGCCACCATTTCCGATGCCCTTGCCCGGCGCGGTGCAGGAACCGAATTCGATGTGGTCTCGAATCCCGAATTCCTGAAAGAGGGTGATGCCGTCAAGGACTGCATGCGGCCGGACCGCATCGTCATCGGCGCCAAATCCGCGAAGGCGCTCGAAGTGCTCAAGAAGCTCTATGCGCCGTTCAACCGAAACCACGACCGTATCGTGGCCATGGACGTGCGTTCGGCTGAATTGACCAAATATGCCGCCAACGCCATGCTGGCCACCAAGATCAGCTTCATGAACGAGATGGCCAACATCGCCGAACGCGTCGGTGCCGACATCGAAATGGTCCGTCACGGTATCGGTTCCGATCCTCGAATCGGCTACAGCTTCATCTATCCCGGTGCCGGTTACGGCGGATCCTGCTTCCCGAAGGACGTGCAGGCGCTGGAACGGACCGCCCGCCAGTATGGTTATGAGGCGCGGATTCTCGCCGCCGTCGAGGCGGTCAATGACCGCCAGAAAGACAAGCTATTCGAACTGATCAGCCGTCACTTCAGCGGTGAACTGCAGGGCAAGACCATCGCGGTCTGGGGATTGGCCTTCAAACCGAATACCGATGATATGCGTGCGGCATCCAGCCGCAACCTGTTGGCCAGCCTTTGGAATGCCGGCGCTAAAGTCCAGGCTTTCGATCCGGAAGCCATGCATGAAGCCGAACGCATTTTCGGCCAGCGTGATGACCTCATGCTGGTCGGTACCGCCAACGCGGCGCTGCAGAATGCGGATGCCCTGGTGGTGGTGACGGAATGGAAGAACTTCCGCAGCCCGGATTTCACCCAGCTCAAACAGCAGCTGTCCGCTGCAGTGGTGTTTGACGGCCGCAACATCTACGATCCCGAAACCGTCGAACAGGCCGGTCTGGCCTATTACGGCATCGGCCGTGGCCGCAGCATCGTCCGCGCGGACTGAACATGACCGGAAGCCTCGAGGAGCGCATGGCGGAACTTGAAATGCGCATCAGTTTCCAGGAGCACGCACTCACTGAGTTAAGCGATGCCCTGGCCGAATCGCGCATGGAAGTCTACCGGCAGTCGGAACAGCTGCGTCGCGCACTCGATGAACTCAAGGCCCTGCGCAATACGGTTCCGGGTGATTCCGGAACCGAACCGCCGCCGCCCCATTATTGAACCCATGAGCAATTCACTGAAAGACCAATTACTCGGTCTCGGATTCAAGCAGGCGCCAAAACCCGAACGTAAACCCGATGCTCAGGTACGTCCGCATTCGGCGCCGACTCAGCCGAAATCGGCCGGCCGTAACCGGAATGCCGGCAAGCCGAAGCCGCGCCAGTCCCGGGAGGAAATCGATCTGGCCAAAGCCTTCGCCTTGCGCACCCAACAGGAAAAACGTGAGCGCGACCTGGCGGAACAGGCCAAGCAGGTTGCTTCCCAGCAGAAAAAAATCGCCAAGGAGCAGGTTAGCAAGCTTCTTGAAGGTGGCATCCTGAACGCTGCCGACGCCGATATCGCCCGTCATTTTTCCTACGGCGGGAAAATCAAACGCATTTACGTCACTGGCGATCAGCTCGGCGCGCTCAATGCCGGCGATCTGGGCGTGGTGCAGTTCAACGGCCGTTACTGCCTGACCTCGCGTGAAACCGTTCTTGCCGTCCGCGCGCTGCTGCCCTCGCTGGTTGCGCTTTACTGCGATGGCGACGAGGAAAGTCTGCCGGAAGGTTATGATGACCCGAAATTCCAGATTCCGGACGATCTGGTTTGGTAATTACTCCGGATCGTAATCGAGATTGGCCGCCAGATATCTTTCTGCCTGTACCAGGCTGATTCCTTTACGTTCCGCATAATCGGCAACTTGATCCCGGCCCAGCCGGCCGACCACGAAATACTGGCTTTGCGGGTGTGCGAAATAATAGCCGCTGACTGCGGACGCTGGATGCATGGCGAAGTTTTCGGTCAGATGCAGGTCTATGGCGGTTTCGGCGCCGAGCAGGTCGAATAGGGTGCGTTTTTCACTGTGATCTGGGCAGGCCGGATAGCCCGGAGCGGGGCGTATGCCCTGGTAGCGTTCTTCGATCAAGGCCTGCGGATCGAGACTCTCGGTCCCGGCATACGGCCAGAATTCGGTGCGTACTTTCAGGTGCAGCCATTCGGTGCAGGCTTCGGCAAAGCGGTCGGCAAGGGCTTTCAGCAGAATAGCGGAGTAATCATCGTGCTCCTGCTCGAATGCGCGTGCCCGTGCATCCACGCCTTCACCGCAATTGACCGCAAAAGCCCCGAGGTAATCCTTTTCCGGCGCGATGAAGTCCGCCAGACACAGGTTCGGCCGCGATTCGGGCTTCTGTGCCTGCTGACGCAGGAAATGCAGACGGCAGATGCCGGCCTCGGTATCGAGAAGCACATCCTCGCCCTGACTTTGTGCCGGCCAGAAGCCTACGGCGGCCCGGGCGCGCAGCCATTTCTCGGAAACCATCCGTGCCAGCATGTCCTGTGCATCGGCAAACAGCGCACGCGCCTGTTTTCCGACCACGGCATCGTCCAGTATCTCGGGATACCTGCCCGAAAGTTCCCAGCTCTGGAAAAACGGCGTCCAGTCGAAGTAGGGCGTCAGCGAATCCAGCGGAATGTCATTCAGAACCCGGGTTCCGGTGAACAGCGGCGCGATGCTCCGGTGGTTGCTCCAGTCAGTGCGCAGGGCATTGGCGCGAGCCGCTTGCAGGCTCACCAGCACTTTGGCATCGGATTTCTGCGCATGCCGCAGCCGGATCTGGGCATATTCTTCGGCAATGCTTTCCAGCTGTCCGCGGTGCTGTTCGCGGTCGCACAGGGCGGCGGCCATGCCCACGGCCCGCGAGGCGTCCTTGACCCAAATCACCGGTTGGTCATGGTGTGGCGCGATCTTCAGCGCGGTGTGCGCCCGCGAGGTGGTGGCGCCGCCGATAAGGAGCGGCAGGGCGATACCCTGGCGTTTCATTTCCTTGGCGATGTGGCTCATCTCTTCCAGTGAAGGTGTTATCAGGCCGGACAGGCCGATGGCGACCGCGCCGTGCTCGATGGCGGCATCGATGATGGTCTGCGCCGGGACCATGACACCGAGGTCGATGATTTCGAAATTGTTGCAGGCCAGCACCACGCCGACGATGTTCTTGCCGATGTCGTGGACATCGCCCTTGACCGTGGCCATGATGATCCGGCCGTTCGAACTGTCCTTGCTTCCGGTTTCCTTCAGCGCTTCGATGTAGGGCAGCAACAGGGCGACCGATTTTTTCATGACCCGCGCCGATTTGATCACTTGCGGCAGGAACATCTTCCCGGCGCCGAAAAGATCCCCGACCGTATTCATGCCGCGCATCAGGTGCTGTTCAATGACATGCAGGGGATGTTCGGCGGCCAGCCGTGCTTCTTCGGTATCCGGCTCGACGTAGGCGTCAATGCCGTGAACAAGGGCGTGTGCCAGTCTGTCGGCCACCGGCCAGCCGCGCCAGGCCAGAAGCGCCGGGTCGTCATCTGCCCGCGCCGATTGGAAAGCGGCGGCGCGCCCCATCACTTTTTCAGTGGCCTCGCTGTCTGTGTTCAGTACCAGCGCTTCCACAAGTGTACGCAGCTCGGGATCCAGATCGTCGTAGAGCGGCATGGCGCCGGCGTTGACGATGCCCATGTCCAGTCCGGAACGGATGGCATGAAACAGAAAGACCGAATGTATGGCCTCGCGCAGCGGGGTATTGCCCCGGAAGCTGAAACTGACGTTGGAGACCCCGCCGGAAACATGTGAAAGGGGGAAGCGCCGGCGTAGTTCGGCGGTGGCGGCGATGAATGCCGCGGCGTAGCCGTCGTGTTCCTGGATGCCGGTACCGATGGCGAAGATGTTCGGGTCGAAGATGATGTCTTCGGGCGGAAAGTCGAGTTGTTCGGTCAGTAATGTATAGGCACGACTGCAGATGGCGACCTTGCGCTCCAAAGATTCCGCCTGTCCGGTTTCATCGAAAGCCATGATGACCACGGCGGCACCATGACGGCGGACCAGTGCAGCCTGCCGCAGGAATTCGGCTTCGCCTTCCTTCAGCGAGATCGAGTTGACCACGCACTTGCCCTGGACCCATTTCAGACCAGCTTCGATCACCGACCATTTCGAGGAATCGATCATGACCGGAACGCGGGCGATGTCCGGCTCGGAGGCGACCAGACGCAGGAAATGCGCCATCGCGGCCTCAGAGTCCAGCATGCCGTCATCCATGTTGATGTCGATGATCTGTGCGCCGTTGTCGACCTGCTGTTTGGCGACCGACAGGGCCCTGTCGTATTCCTGCTGCAGGATCAGCTTCTTGAACTGTGCCGAGCCGGTGACATTGGTCCGTTCACCGACATTGACGAAGTTGATGTTGGGCGTGATGACAAAAGGCTGAAGGCCGGAAAGCCGGGTCAGCGCCGGGAGTTCGGGAACGGCCCGCGGCGGGAGACCGGATACGGCTTCGGCGATGGCACGGATGTGCGCAGGGGTCGTACCGCAGCAGCCGCCGACGATGTTGAGCAGGCCGGAATGCGCGAACTCCCGCAATTGTTCGGCCATCAGCTCCGGGCTTTCGTCATAGCCGCCGAAGGCGTTCGGCAGGCCTGCATTGGGATGGCAGGAGATGTAGGTGTCGGCACAGGCGCCGAGAACGTCCAGATGGGCGCGCAGATCCTTGGCGCCGAGCGCGCAGTTCAAGCCCACGGCCATCGGTCTGGCGTGCCTGAGCGAGTACCAGAACGCTTCGGCGGTCTGGCCGGATAGGGTCCGTCCCGAGCGGTCGGTAATGGTGCCCGAGATCATCAGCGGCAGGCGCCAGCCGCGCTCGCGGAAGATCTCATCGACCGCAAACACGGCGGCTTTGGCATTCAGCGTATCGAATACCGTTTCTACCATGATGATGTCTGCGCCGCCGTCAATCAGGCCCTCGGTGGCTTCCCGGTAATGACTGCAGAGGGTGTCGAAGTCGGTATTGCGGAATGCCGGGTCGTTGACGTCAGGACTGATCGAAGCGGTGCGGGAGGTCGGTCCGAGGATGCCGATGGCGAAGCGCGGCCGATCCGGCGTTTCGGCGGTCATGGCGTCACAGGCGTTGCGCGCAAGACGCGCCGAGGCCATATTCAGCTCATAGGCCAGGTGTTCAAGCCGGTAATCCGATTGCGAGCTGCGGGTGGCATTGAAAGTATTGGTTTCAATCAGGTCGGCGCCGGCGAGCAGATACTGGCGATGGATGTCGGAAATGACATCCGGCCGCGTCACCGAGAGCAGATCATTGTTGCCTTTCAGTTCCTTGCTGCAGCCGCATCCCGGATGATGCGCATGGTCGCCGGCATGCAAGGCATCGAAGCCGTCGTGGAACCGTTCGCCGCGGTAATCGGCTTCTTCCAGGCCGATTGCCTGGATCATGGTGCCCATGGCGCCGTCCAGGATAAGGATGCGGCTGCCCAGTGCATTCTCCAGTGCGGCGACGCGCGCCGGGTCCTTCCAGGGCAGCATCAGGGCTTCACCGCCAGCAGCATGACGATTTCGAAATGCGGAGCGCGGCGTTCGCGGCTGACGATTTCGCAGTATTTCACTTTCAGCCCGGATTTCTCGGCGAAGCGGATCAGTTCCTTCTGGCTGAAACCGAGGTTTTCATGGCCATAGGGTCCGACTGCGCTGCGATGGCCGTGCTTGAGCAGGCAGGAAAGCAGCAACTCGCCTTTCGGCTTCAGGACCCGGGCGGCTTCCTCGATCGCCAGGGCGGGCTTTTTCGAATAATTCAAGGCATGCATCATCAGTACCAGATCGAACTGCGGGCCTTCGAACGGCAGGGCATGCATGTCGGCATTCTGCACCGAGACCGACGGCCACTTCTTGAGGCGTTCGGCGGCGGCCGCCACCACTTTCGGGCTGGAGTCGATGCAGACATAGCGCTTGGCGTATGGCGCAAACAGTTCGGCCAGCACTCCGTCACCGGAAGCGATATCGAGCACTTCGCCCGGATCGATCAGGGGCAGGGCGGTGCGCGCCAGGGCTTCCCAGGTCCGGCCCGGCGAATAATGACGTTCCATGTCGCCGGCCACGGTATCCGGCCAGTTTTCATCATCGGCACGTTGGGCCAGAACCACGCCCAGTCGATCGAAATCCTGGCGCAACAGCGGATCATCGGTGCCCGCGCGCAGCGATTGCCAGAGGCCGACCTCTGCCGGATCCAGATCCTTGTCGTTGAACCGGTAATAGGCACTGACGCCTGAGCGCCGGTCTCGGACCAGATCGAATTCCTTGAGCTTGGCCAGATGCGTGGAGACCCGCGGCTGTGCAAGGCCGGTAATGGCTGACAACTCGGCCACGGTCAGCTCCTCGTGTTCCAGCAGCGCAAGCAGCCGGACACGTGTCGGATCGGCAAGGACTTTCAGGCACTGCGACCAGGATTCGAGATTCATGTCATATATCCTTATATCAGGATACAAAGATATAGTTTTTTGCCGGCCATGGCAATACATACGTATGCGCTAAGGGGGTAAAATAGCGCACCGCAAATTTTTCCTGCCGAGGATGATATGGATTTTGGCTTCACCGATGAGCAATTGATGATCCGGGACGTGGCGCGCCGCATTGCGCAGGAAAAAATCGCCCCCAGTGCCGAACACTTCGACCGGACCGGTGAGTTTCCGCTGGAAAACATCCGCTTGCTGGGTGAAAACGGGCTGATGGGCATCGAGGTGCCGGAAGCCTACGGCGGAGCCGGCATGGACCCGATCAGTTATGTCCTGGCGATGATCGAAATCGCCGCCGGCGACTGCGCCCATTCCACCATCGTCTCGGTGAACAATTCGCTGTTCTGCAACGGCATCCTCAAGTTCGGCACCGAAGAGCAGAAACAGCTCTATGTTCGTGCCATCGCGGAAGGACGCGAAATCGGCGCCTTCGCCCTGACCGAACCGCAATCGGGTTCCGATGCCACCGCCATGCGCTGCCGTGCCGTCAAGCGCGATGACGGCCGCTTCGTCATCAACGGAAAGAAGAGCTGGATCACGTCCGGTCCGGTCGCCAAATACATCGTGCTGTTCGCCATGACCGATCCGGACAAGGGCGCCAAGGGCGTCACCGCATTCATGATCGATACCGCCAAGCCCGGCTTTTTTCGGGGCAAGACCGAACCCAAGCTCGGCATCCGCGCCTCGGCCACCTGCGAAATCGAATTCCAGGACTACATCGCCGAAGCCCATGAAGTTCTGGGTACCGAAGGCGAGGGCTTCAAGATCGCCATGGGCGTCCTCGATGCCGGTCGCATCGGCATCGCCTCGCAGGCCGTCGGTCTGGCTCGGGCCGCCTATGAAGCGGCGGTAGCCTATGTCAAGGAACGCAAAAGTTTCGGCCAGGCCATCGGTTCATTCCAGATGATCCAGGCCAAAATCGCAGACATGAAATGCCGCCTCGACGCCGCCGAGCTGCTGACGCTGCGTGCGGCCTGGGCCAAGGCCAATGCCGACCGCAACGGCGGACGTTACAGCACCGAAGCTTCAGTGGCCAAGCTCAGCGCTTCCGAAACCGCCATGTTCATCACCCATCAGGCCCTGCAGATCCACGGTGGCATGGGCTACTCCAAGGAAATGCCGCTCGAGCGTTATTTCCGCGATGCCAAGATTACTGAAATTTACGAGGGTACCAGCGAAATCCAGCGTCTGGTCATTGCCCGCAACGAAACCGGACTGCGCTGAGCTGTCCGACGTTTATCCAGAGAATATTCCCCCATGACCGTCATCATCAATCCTTCGACTTCGGCCATCAAGGCCATCGCCCAGCAGGTGGCCAAGGCCAGCAACGGGCAGGGCGCCGACGCCGATTTCGTCCATGCCGTGCTTTCCCAGGTATCGCTCGAGGATTTCGAGCTGCAGGACCAGCAGGCCTGGGTCAAGATTCTGGACTCGCTGCTGGACGCATCGCGCGTGCGCAGGCCCGGCATTGCCAATGTGCGCGTGAATCAGGAAGCCAATCTGGCCTCCGACGGTAGCAGCACCCGCAGCAGTCTGGAAATCGTTTCCGATGATTTCCCGTTTCTGGTCGATTCGTTCAAGATGGTTCTGGATACCCTCGGCGTCAGCTGTTACGCCATCGTCCACCCGGTGCTGTCCGTCGAGCGCGATGCCGGCGGCACCTTGACCGCCGTCCCCGGTCCGGTCAAAGAATCGGTAGTCTGGATGGAAATCGAGCGCCAGAGTGCGGAAACCGCAGAAACCCTGATTGCCGCGATCCGCAGCACGCTGGAAGATGTGAAGGTCAGTGTCGCCGACTGGCAGCAGATGCGCGAGCGCATGCTCGAAGTCGCCGATATCGCCGCCGTCCAGCGCGTTGACGATGCCGAAAACGCACCGGCCGAAGTGAGTGCATTCCTCAAGTGGGCCGCGGAAAATCATTTTACTTTCCTCGGTTACCGCGAATACCGACTGACCGGCAAAGGCGCTTCCGAATCGCTGGATGCCGTTCCGGGAACAGGACTGGGTCTGCTGCGCGACTCCCATCACAGCGCCCATTCGCGCCCGGTCAGCAGCCTTGGCCGGACCCGGCGCGACAACCGCGACCTGCTGATCCTGACCAAGACGGCGGCACGGGCCACGGTCCACCGCCCGACTTACATGGACTACATCGGCGTGCTGCATTACGGTGCCGACGGCCGTGCCCTCGGCGAGTACCGCTTCATTGGCCTGTTCACCACATCGGCCTACAACCGCCGTCCGTGGGAAATTCCGCTGGTTCGCCTGAATTACGACAAAGTCATGCAGTCGTCCGGACTCAGCCTGGAAGGCCACAGCGGCAAGGCCCTGCGCCAGATCCTAGAGACCATGCCGCGCGAGGAGCTGTTCCAGGCCACCCCCGACCAGCTGCTGCAGACCAGTGTCAGCATTCTCAGTCTGCAGGAGCGCTTCCGTCCGAAGCTTTTCATCCGCAAGGATCCGTTCGGCCGTTTCTTCTCGGTACTGATCTATCTGCCCAAAGACCGCTTCAATACCGAAATCCGGACGCGGATCGAAGACATGCTGATGCAGGCCCTCAATGGCGACCGCATCGACAAGACGCTCAAAATCGGCGACTCGCCGCTGGCTCAGCTGCATCTGCTGATCCGCCATGACGGCACACAGCCGGCTGCCTACGATGTGGAATCGTTGGAGGCCGATCTGGCCGCCATCATCCGCAACTGGAAGGATGAATTCCGCGACGCATTGATTCTTGGCTTCGGCGAAGAGCAGGGCATTGCCCTGGCCGGCCGTTATCTGCCGGCTTTTCCGCAGAGTTATGTGGAGACCGTTACCCCGGAGCAGAGCATCGATGACATCCGCCAGATCGAGCAGCTCACCGCGGATGGCGGTCTGACCCTCAATCTGTATCAAAAAGAAGACCGCCTGCGTTTCAAACTGTTCAGCCTCGACAAGGAAATCGCGCTGTCCGACGCCTTGCCGATGCTGGAAAACCTCGGCATGAAGGTGCTGACAGAAAATCCCTACATTCTGTCGCTGGACGAACGCAAAGTCATCATCCAGGACTTTGCAATTGAAAGCGCTGCCGTCGTCGCTGTCGAACACATCAAAGCCGACTTCGAGCAGGCCTTCGGCGCCGTCTGGCGCGGGCAGTGCGAAAACGACGGCTTCAACCGTCTGGTCACCCTTGCCGGACTGGACTGGCGCCAGGTCGCGGTGCTGCGCGCCTATTGCAAGTACCTGTTGCAGATCGGCGTACCGTTCTCGCAGACCTACATGGAAGAAACCATGCAGCGCTATCCGGCGGTGGCGCGCATTCTGATCGGGCTGTTCGATGCCCGGTTCAACCCGGATCTGGGTGGTAGCAATGCCGATCTTGCACCGACCCTGAAACGCATGGGGGTCGATTCGGCAGAACGCTATCTGGCCAATTTCGTCGCGACTTCGCGCGATGAACAGATCGGCGCCGTCGATAAACTTCTCGGTAAACAACTGGCCAAAGTCGCCAGTCTGGATGAAGACCGCATTCTGCGTGCCTTCGCATCGGTCATCAAAGCCACGCTGCGCAGCAGCTTCTATCAAACCCAAGATCGCCAGGGCAAGGCCAAGGATTACTTCAGCTTCAAGTTTGATCCCGCTCTGGTGCCGGACATTCCGAAGCCGGTGCCGTACCGTGAGATATTCGTGTATTCCCCCTTCGTCGAAGGCGTGCATCTGCGTTTCGGACCGGTCGCACGGGGCGGCCTGCGCTGGTCGGACCGCCGTGAAGATTTCCGGACCGAGGTGCTCGGTCTGGTCAAAGCCCAGATGGTGAAGAACACCGTCATCGTACCGGTCGGTTCGAAAGGCGGGTTTTTCGCCAAACGTCCGCCGGCAGGCGGCGACCGCGATGCGGTGCTGGCCGAAGGCATTGCCTGCTACAAACGCTTCATCAACGGCTTGCTCGACATCACCGACAATCTGGTCAACGGCCAGATCGTGCACCCGCAGAACGTGGTGCGGCACGACGGCGACGACCCGTATCTGGTGGTTGCCGCAGACAAGGGGACGGCCACCTTCTCCGACATCGCCAACGGCATATCGGCCGAACACGGATTCTGGCTGGGCGATGCCTTCGCTTCCGGCGGCTCGGTCGGTTACGACCATAAAGGCATGGGCATCACCGCCAAAGGCGCCTGGGAATCGGTCAAGCGCCACTTCCGTGCACTCGGCCGCAACAGCCAGACCGAAGATTTCACCTGCGTCGGCATCGGTGACATGTCGGGTGACGTTTTCGGCAACGGCATGCTGTTGTCGCGCCATATCCGCCTGCTGGCGGCCTTCGATCACCGCCATATTTTCCTCGATCCGAATCCGGATGCCGCCACCACCTTCGTCGAGCGCCAGCGTCTGTTCGCACTGCCGCGCTCGAGCTGGGAAGACTACGATGCCAGCCTGATTTCCAAAGGCGGCGGTGTATTCCCGCGCAGTGCCAAATCGATTCCGCTCAGCCCTGAAATCAAGGCTGCGCTCGGCATCGATCCGGATACCGCCGAAATGAGCCCGAACCAACTGATGAATGCCATTCTGAAGGCGCCGGTCGATCTGCTCTGGAACGGCGGCATCGGAACCTATGTCAAGTCCGGTTCCGAAACCCATGCCGACTGCGGCGACCGCGCCAACAACGGCCTGCGCGTCAATGGCAGCGAATTGCGTTGCCGGATGGTGGGCGAGGGCGGCAATCTGGGCATGACCCAGCGCGGCCGCATCGAAGCCGCCCAGCATGGCGTTCTGCTCAATACCGACTTCATCGACAACTCGGCCGGCGTCGATACCTCCGATCATGAAGTCAACATCAAGATCCTGCTCGGCGCGGCGGTGCTTGCCGGCGAACTGACGCTGGAACAGCGCAATGCCCTGCTGGCCAGCATGACTGATGAGGTCGGCGAATTGGTCCTGGTCGATAATTACCGGCAGAATCAGGCGCTCAGCCTGATGGAGTCGATGAGCGCCCAGCGTCTGGGCTCGTTCACGCATTTCATCCAGACCCTCGAAGCGGAAGGTCTGCTCGACCGCGCCATTGAATTCCTGCCCAGCGATGCCGAACTGGCTGAGCGTAAAGCCAAAGGGCAGGGACTGACCCGTCCGGAGCTTTCGGTTCTGCTGAGCTATGACAAGATCGTCATCTTCAACCAGCTTCTGGACTCGGATGTGCCGGAAGATCCGTTCCTATCCAAGGAGCTGCAGCGCTATTTCCCGAAGCCGCTTCAGGAGAAATACGCCGATTACATGCTCAGCCACCGTCTGCGCCGCGAAATCATCGCCACCGCAGTGACCAATTCACTGGTCAATCGCATGGGTTCGACCTTCCTGCTTCGCATGCAGGAAGACACCGGCGAAACGCCGTCACAAATTGCAAAAGCCTACACGATCATCCGTGAAAGCATGCTGGCACGCGAGCTCTGGGCCGAAATCGACGCGCTCGACCACAAGGTCGGCGAAAACGTTCAGTTGGAGGCGCTTGCCGGCATCTGGCATCTGCAACGCAATCTGACCCGTTGGCTAATCGCCTTGCCCGGCCTGCTGCTGGACATCGCGCGCATGGTCGAACGCTATCAGGAGCCGTTCAGCACCTTGCTGCAGTCCCTGCCGGAAGCCCTGACCGCGTCAGACAAGGCGGCCTTCAATGCCGAATTCAGCCGTCTGTCGGGACTCGGCATGTCACCGCGTCTGGCCCATTTCCTCTCGGCATTGCCGTACCTGAATTCGGCGATGGACATCATCGAACTCAGCCTGCTCGAGAAGCAGCCGGTGATGGCGGTGGCCCAGGCCCATTTCGCGCTCAGTGATGCCCTGCACATCAACTGGCTGATGGAAAATGTCGAACTGCTGCCGGTGACCGGCCGTTGGCAGGCCCAGGCCCGCGGCGTTCTGCGTGATGAGCTGCAGGCGCAACAGCGCCAGTTGGTCAGCACCGTTCTGGCTACCGCACAATCCGGAAAATCGCCGGCGGACTGGGTCAGGGCATGGCTTTCGCGTGACGATGCGGCGTTGAAGTACACGCTCGGCATGTTCACCGACATGCGCTCTCTGAGCGAAATGGATTTCCCGACGCTCTCGGTTGCCGTGAGGCGTCTGGCGCAGATTGCCTCCACCGGCGTACGCTGATATGGTCGGGCACATCGGTTATGATGTGCCCGTGATGCCATGGAGCCGCCCGTGAAGCTTTCCGATCCGCCGAAAATTGCCTTCGTCGCCAGTCCCGTGGCCGGCGCACAGGAGGCCCTGCAGGCCCTGGTCGCGCAATACGGACAATGTCCGCCGGAGTCGGCCGAAGCCATCTGCGCGCTCGGCGGCGATGGCTTCATGCTTTCGACACTGCACCGATACGCGCCGTTGTCGCTGCCCGTATTCGGGATGAAACTCGGCAGCGTCGGATTCCTGATGAACCATTACCGCGCCGAAGGCCTGATCGAGCGCCTGCGCAACGCCGAATGCAGCACGCTCAAGCCGCTGGAAATGGAAGCCCTGACCGAAGCTGGCATGCGCTACCGGTTTCTGGCCTACAACGAAGTCTCGTTGCTGCGCCAGACCCGTCAGGCCGCCCAGCTGGAGGTATCGCTCAACGGCCAGGTCCGTCTCGATGAATTGGTCTGTGACGGCATTATGGTGGCGACGCCGGCCGGAAGCACGGCCTATAACTTCTCGGCGATGGGTCCGATCCTGCCCCTGGGTTCCGCGGTCATCGCACTGACGCCCATCGCGCCGTTCCGCCCCCGACGCTGGCGCGGTGCCATCCTGCGGGCCGACACGCTGATCAGGCTGCGCGTACTGGACCCTTACAAGCGTCCGGTCAGCGTCACTGCCGATTCGCATGAAGTCCGGGATGTCGTGGAAGTCAGCATCCGCGAAGGCAATGAAAACACGGTACGTCTGCTGTTCGATCCCGAACATAACCTGGATGACCGGATCCTCAACGAACAGTTCGTGACCTGATTCTCGTCCGATGAGAATCCCATCGGCCATACTGAGCGCATGAACGGCCAACCGACATCGCATCCCGCTCAATCGCAGGCTCCCTTGGTGGTCGCGATAACGGCGCGCGCACTGTTCCATCTGGAAGACGGACATCATGTTTTCGAGCAGCAGGGCATTGCGGCATATGCCGAGTACCAGCGCTTGCATGAAAATGACATTCTGCCGCAGGGCATCGCGTTTCCCCTGGTCCGCAAGCTGCTGGCGCTGAATGCCGGTGCGCCGCCCGAACATCCACGGGTGGAGGTCATCCTGCTGTCGCGCAACAGCTCCGATACCGGTCTGCGTATTTTTAATTCCATTGAACATTACGGCTTGAAAATCACCCGTGCCGTATTTACCAGCGGCGCCGAGGTCTATCCTTACATCCAGCCATTCGGTGCCCAGTTATTCCTTTCCGCCAATCCGGATTCAGTGCGTTCAGCCCTAGAGCATGGCATTGCAGCCGCCACAATCCTACCGGCTGTTGCAGCGGAACAAGTACACCCGGAGCTGCGCATCGCCTTCGATGGCGATGCCGTGATATTTGGCGATGAATCCGAGCGGGTTTCCCAGGAGGGCGGCCTGGCCGCTTTTCACGCCCATGAGGCGGCCCGCGCTCACGAGCCGCTTTCCGGCGGTCCGTTCAAGGGGTTCCTGTCGGCCTTGCATGATCTGCAGGAGTGTTTTCCGCCCGATGCCAGTCCGATCCGGACCGCATTGGTGACGGCGCGTTCGGCGCCCGCGCACAAGCGCGTGATTCTGACGCTGCGCCAGTGGGGCGTCCGCCTCGATGAATCGCTGTTTCTGGGCGGGCGCGACAAAGGTCCGTTTCTGGAGGCGTTCGGTGCCGATCTTTTTTTCGATGACTCCAGTCACAACATCGACAGCGCGCGCCTGCATGTGGCCGCCGGCCACGTGCCGCACGGGGTGTCCAATAATAAATAAGCTTGGAAAACATCGGTTTAGTGGGTTATTACGCGCTCGTAAAATATTCAACTACAAAATTAAAAAAGCGGTTAATATTATTGACATGCGGTCGTCAGCCGCCGTTTTGCCCGCTACTATTCCATTACAAATCCAAGAGAGAGGGAAGCCATGCGCAATAATCTGAAATCCGCACTGCTCGTCACGGGCGTCGCACTGGCCCTGACGGCCTGCAAGAAAGAAAACACCGATGCTCCGGCCGAGCAGAGCGCCGCGCCGGAGCCGTCCACGGCGCTGGAAGGCGAGCTGTCGATTGTTGCCTGGCCGGGCTATATCGAGCGCGGTGAAACCGATAAAAACTATGACTGGGTCTCCGGATTCGAAACCGAAACCGGCTGCAAGGTCAGCGTGAAGACCGCGGGCAACTCCGATGAAATGGTGGCCCTGATGAATCAGGGCGGCTACGATCTGGTCACCGCCTCCGGTGATGCCTCCCTGCGTCTGGTCGCCGGCGGCAAGGTACAGGCCATCGACATCAGCCGCATCAAATCCTATGCCGCCATCGATGCCCGCCTGCAGAATGCCGCCTGGCATACCGTGGACGGCAAGCATTACGGCGTGCCCTACCAATGGGGTCCGAATGTGCTGATGTACAGCACGAAGACGTTCAAGACCGCGCCGGCCAGCTGGGGTGTGGTGTTCGAGGAACAGACGTTGCCCGACGGCAAATCCAACAAAGGACGTATCCAGGCTTTCGATGGCCCCATTTACATTGCCGATGCCGCGCTCTACCTGAAAGCCAAGCGTCCCGAACTCGGAATTACCGATCCCTACGCCTTGAATGAAACCCAGTATGCCGCCGCCATCGATCTGCTGAAGAAGCAGAAGGCCCTGGTCCATCGTTACTGGCATGACGCCACCGTCCAGATGAGCGATTTCAAAAACGAAGGCGTGGTCGCTTCCGGCTCATGGCCGTATCAGGTCAACGCCCTGCAGCTGGAGAAACAGCCGATTGCCTCCGTGATTCCTTCCGAAGGCGCCACCGGCTGGGCCGATACCACCATGCTGCATGCCGATGCCAAACATCCGAACTGCGCCTATGCCTGGATGGAATGGTCAATCAGTCCGAAAGTGCAGGGGGATGTCGCCTCTTGGTTCGGCTCGTTGCCGGCGGTGCCCGCGGCTTGCGAAAACAATGCATTGCTCGGAGCGGAAGGCTGCAAGACCAACGGAATGGATAATTTCGACAAGATCCATTTCTGGAGAACACCGGAAGCCAAATGCAGCGATGCCGCAGGTTGCGTGCCTTACAGCCGATGGACCCAGGATTACATTGCCATCATGGGCGGCTGAGTAGGCGTAAAACAACAGCGAGGGGATTTTCCCCTCGTTTTTTTTTGAATGGAAACCGGTATGTCGCTGGCAGTTGAATTCGAGGATGTTTCGCGCCATTACGGCGCGGTAAAAGCCGTTGACGAGGTCAGTCTGGTCATTCCGGAGGGTGAATTCTTTTCCCTTCTTGGCCCCAGCGGTTCCGGCAAAACCACCTGCCTGCGCCTGATTGCGGGCTTCGAGCAGCCAACGGCCGGACTGATCCGGATTCACGGCGTTCAGGCTTCCGGATTGCCGCCGTACCGGCGCGATGTCAATACGGTGTTCCAGGATTATGCGCTGTTCCCGCACATGGATGTCATCGGCAATGTCGAATACGGACTCATGGTCAAGGGTGTCGGGCGATCCGAGCGGCGGCAGCGCGCTGCGGAGGCCCTGACGATGGTCGCGCTCGGCGATCTGGCGGCCCGAAAGCCGTCCCAGCTTTCCGGTGGACAGCGGCAGCGCGTGGCACTTGCCCGTGCGCTGGTCAACCGCCCCAAGGTGCTTCTGCTCGATGAACCGCTTGGTGCACTTGATCTGAAGCTGCGTGAACAGATGCAGGACGAGCTTAAATCGCTGCAGAAGAAACTCGGCATCACCTTCGTGTATGTCACTCATGATCAGGGCGAAGCGCTGTCCATGTCCGACCGTGTGGCGGTGTTCAATCGCGGCCGCATCGAGCAGGTCGACAGTCCGGCGGCGCTGTACCGCCGGCCGGCCACGCTGTTCGTCGCCAATTTCGTCGGCACATCCAATATTTTCGATGCCGGCAGCGCCAAGCGCCTGTTCGGCGGAAACCAGGCGTTTTCGGTACGTCCGGAAAACATCCGCGTGAATCAGTTGGTCACCGACGGGATATCGGTGACCGGCATTGTCCGCGATGTGCAGTTTCACGGGGCGACAAGCCGCGTCGAAATACGGACCGAAGACGGATTGGAGCTGGCGGCCGTGCTTTCCAACAGCCTGCTCGACAATGCTTCGCTGCCGGTTTCCGGGGCACGGGTAACATTGGCCTGGCCCGCCGAAGCCATGGTGCCGTTGGCGACCTGACCGCATGGAAATGAACGCGCTCTATCTGCGGACGCCGCTGCGTAAGCTCTCCGATCTGCTTTACCGGAATCCGCGGCTGCTTCTGGTGCTGCTGCTCGGACCGCCGCTGCTGTGGTTCACCTTGATTTACCTGGGCTCACTGGGCGCTCTGCTCTGGCAGGGGTTCTACAGCTTCGATGATTTCTCGATGTCGGTGCTTCCGGTGCTGACCTTCGACAACTATGCGCGGATCTTCGCCGAAGCCAACCGCGACATCATTCTGCGTACGCTGGCCATGGCCGGAGCGGTTACCCTGGCCTCTGCCGTGATTGCCTTTCCGGTGGCGTACTACATGGCTGTGCATGCCGGAAAGAAAATGAAGGCATTCTTCTACATCGGCGTCATGTTGCCGATGTGGGCCAGTTACATCGTCAAGGCCTATAGCTGGACGGTCATCCTCGCCAAGGGCGGCATCCTGTATTGGATGGTCGGCCAACTCGGACTATTGCCGCTTCTCGATGCTTTTCTGCAGATTCCGTATGTGGGCGGATCGACGCTGTCCACATCGCACTTCGGCCGGTTTCTGGTGTTTACCTACCTGTGGCTGCCGTTCATGATCCTGCCGATTCAAGCGGCCATCGAACGGATTCCGCACAACCTGACCCAGGCTTCGCAGGATCTCGGCGCCGATATGGCGACAACTTTCCGTCATGTACTGCTGCCTCTTGCATTCCCAGGTATCGTCGCCGGTTCGATATTCACCTTCTCGCTGACGCTGGGTGATTACATCATCCCCACATTGATCGGTCCATCGGGACTGTTCATCGGCAATTTCGTTTACGTCCAGCAGGGTGCTGCCGGAAACATCCCGCTGGCCGCGGCTTTTACCGTGATACCCATCATCCTCATCGCCGTCTATCTTGCGTTCGCCAAGCGTCTGGGGGCATTCGATGCACTCTGATGCCGGTTCGCCGTGGTGGTTGAGGGCTGCGGCCTGGATGGGGTTGGCGTTCATGCATCTGCCGATTGCCGTGATTGCCATGTACGCCTTCAATACCGAATCCAGTTCTTTCAGCTTCCCGCTGCAGGGCTTCACGCTGGAATGGTTCGGCAAGACCTATGCCCGTCAGGATGTCCGTGATGCCGTGTGGCTGTCGCTGAAAATCGCGGCACAGGCGACCCTGCTGGCCATGCTGCTCGGCACCATGGCTTCCGCGGCGCTTTACAAAGCCCAATTCTTCGGCAAGGAAACCGTCACGCTGCTTTTCATCCTGCCGATTGCCCTGCCGGGCATCGTCACCGGCATCGCATTGCTGTCCGCTTACAAGCTGGCGGGTCTGGAATCCGGAATTCTCACCATCGTGACCGGCCATGCCACGTTTTGCATCGTCGTGGTCTACAACAACGTCATAGCGCGATTCAGGCGCACATCTCCGTCGATGCTGGAGGCATCCATGGATCTCGGCGCGGACGGATTCCAGACGTTCAGGTATGTCATTCTGCCCAATATCGCAACTGCGCTTCTGGCGGGGGGCATGCTGGCCTTCGCGCTCAGTTTCGACGAGATCATCGTGACCACCTTCACCGCCGGCAGCGAGCGGACCTTGCCGATCTGGCTGTTGAACCAGCTCTCGAAGCCGCGCGACACCCCGATTACCAACGTCGTGGCCCTGATGGTGATGCTGATGACGGCGTTGCCCATCCTGGGCGCATATTATCTGACCAGAGACACCGATTCCGTGGCGGGATCGGGCAAATGAAGAGGAGTAAACCATGCAAACCAAAATGTTGATCGGTGGCCAGCTGCAGCAGGGCCAGGGCGAAGCCTTCACCGTGTTCGATCCGGCTACCGGCGCCGAAATCGCGCGGATTCCCGAAGCCAGTCCGGCGCAGGTCGCCGCGGCCGTTTCCGCCGCCGATGCCGCATTTCCGGGCTGGGCCCGTCAGACGCCGAAAGACCGTGCCAGCATCCTGCTGCAGATTGCCGATCGCGTTGACGCCCATGCCGAAGAACTGGCGCGTCTGGAATCCCGCAACTGCGGAAAGCCGTTCAGTGCAGCCCTCAACGATGAAATGCCGGCCATTGCCGATGTCTTCCGGTTCTTCGCCGGCGCCGCCCGCTGTCTGAACGGCTCGGCCACCGCCGAGTATCTGCCCGGCCATACCTCGATGATCCGCCGTGATCCGGTGGGCGTGGTCGCCTCGATCGCCCCCTGGAATTACCCGCTGATGATGGCGGCCTGGAAAATGGCTCCGGCGCTTGCCGCCGGCAACTGTCTGGTGCTGAAGCCCTCGGAAATCACGCCGCTGACTTCGCTGCGATTCTTCGAAATCATTGCCGATCTGCTTCCTGCCGGCGTCATCAACATCGTCTTCGGCCGCGGCGGCACTGTCGGCGATCCGCTGGTGAACGCACCGCAGGTGCGCATGATCTCGCTGACCGGCTCGATCGCCACCGGGCAGAAGATGCTGGAAGTCGCCTCGCGCACGCTCAAGCGCACCCATCTGGAGCTGGGCGGCAAGGCACCGGTCATCATTTTCGACGATGCCGACATCCAGAGCGCCGTTGAAGGAATCCGCACTTTCGGCTTCTATAATGCCGGGCAGGATTGCACCGCAGCCTGCCGCATCTATGTGCAGGACAAGGCCTACGACAACTTCGTGGCCGACCTGACATCTGCGGTTTCCACCATCAAAACAGGGTTGCAGGATGAGGAGGGCGTGGAAATGGGCCCCTTGGTCAGCCAGGCGCATCAGCAACGCGTTGCCGCCTTCATCGATCGCTGCCGCGACAACAAACAGCTGGAAATCACCACCGGTGGCCGAACCGGTGATTCCGGTTTCTTTTACCAGCCGACAGTGGTGGCCAATGCCGGCCAGAATGATGAAATCGTACGCCGCGAAGTGTTCGGTCCGGTGGTATCGGTCAGCCGCTTCTCCGATACCGACCAGGTCATCGCTTTCGCCAACGACAGCGATTACGGACTGGCCTCCTCGGTCTGGACTGCCGATATCGGACGCGCCATGCGCGTCAGCAGCGAGCTTCAGTATGGTTGCACCTGGGTCAATACGCATTTCATGCTGTGCAGCGAAATGCCGCACGGCGGCATGAAGCAGTCCGGATACGGCAAAGACATGTCGATGTACGGTCTGGAGGATTACACCGCCATCCGACACATCATGATCAAGCATTGATTGCAGGGCTTAACTTCAGCGCGAGCAGTGGGTGCTGACTATCTGGGCAATGCGCTTGGCCTCGGACTGCGCATAGGCGCTTCGGTTTCCGAATGTCAGACGCGCCTCCATTTCCGCGTCTTTGGCACGCTGCCGCCATCGTTCGCACAAGGCATCGCCTTCATAGCGGACGCAGCTGTCTTCGACCCAGCGGCAGGCCTGACTGTTGCCCTGATAGCCCAGCACCCAGAGCGGAACACAGCGGCGGTTAACATCGATGTGTTCGCTGTCCCGGCTCTTGCCGTCAAAATCGGTACACTGATAAAGTTCCGGAACCGGCGGAATGGGGATATGCAACGAGGCATTGGTGGCGGGTGCATCCGATTGAGGCGGCTTCGGAGCCGTAGCCGCCGGCGGCGCATCTACCGGACGTTGCATGGTCCGAATCTCCTGAATTTCCCCCGGGCGACACGCCGAATCCTGCAGGCGACTGTTGCCGCTCTTATCCGTACACCGGTAAACCCGGATTTCCGGTGCAGGCTCGCCCGAGGCTAATGCCAGGGCATCCATCAGCAGAAACAGGAAAATGGTGGCAATCAATCGCATGCGGCCACTTTAGCGCCAAATGACCTGCGCTGTCAGTCCTGACTTGATATCTGAACGGACCAGTCCAACAGAGCCTGCATGACTGCGGCTTTGTCGGGATGGGCCTCGGCCAAAGCATGGCATTGCTGCTTGTAATCGGCCAGTGCTTCCGGCGTCAGCCGGCTGTTGCGGAAATCCCGCCATTGATTCAACTCGCTGCCGGTCAGGGTTTCCGGCCAGTTCCTGGCCTTGTAGCGGAAGTACAGCTCGCTCAGGCGCGGATCAATGAAGACGAGAGGATCCCGGCCCTTGCTCGAGCGTGCTTTTCCGAATTTCAGTTTGTCGGTGCGCTCGATGAATCCGTCGTAAAGTGCGGCATCCGGATCGGCCGGCTCGCCGCTTCGCGGGCGACTGAAGACCTTGGCCAGCTTATCGGTGATGATTTCACTATTTGCCAACAGCTCGCCGCGGATGGCATCGGCGGCGGTGATATCGATTCCGAGACGCACTGCGTCGATACCCCATCGGACCAGCTCGGCTTCACTCACGGAATTCAGGGTAACGACAACCGGGCAGTGGTTGTGCTGGATTTCCTTGATGCCGATGCGGCTTTCGCCTTCCGGCAGCAGGCTGCGCTTGGTGAAAATATTGCCTGCGATCTGTTCGGGGGTGTAGTCAAGCAGTTTCAGGGCTTCCGGTGCCAGTTCCACCGCGATCACCCGGTTCTTGATCAAGGGATGCGGCATCAGCGGCAGCATCAGCGCACTGCAGGCCCGCTCCGCGGAGAACTGCCCGGACACATGCAGCACCACCTGGTGTTTGTGCGGTGCTACGATCCCCGCGACGAATTCCTTGTCGCGCAGTTTCAGTGCGTAATCCCATAATCTTGGCTGCGCGGTTCTGGCCCTGCGCGCCAGATTGATCAGACTGCGCACATCCGAAAGCGCCTCATGCGCCTCGCCCTCGAAACAGGCATTGGCTTTGGCCAGATCTTCAAGTTTGAAGCTCGGCAGTCCATCCTCACGCAGCGGCCACTGCAGGCCCTCTGGGCGCATCGCGTAGAGCATGCGCATCACATCGAGCAGGTCCCAGCGGGAATTGCCGCCGGCATATTCGCGTTCGTAAGCGTCGAAAAAATTCCGGTACAGGCCGAAGCGGATGAACTCGTCATCAAAGCGTATCGAGTTGTAGCCCAGCGCGCAGGTGCTCGGCTGGCTGAACTGTTCGTGCAGCACCGCCATGAACTCGGCTTCGCGCAGGCCGGCGGAGAGGGCGTGCTGCGGGGTGATGCCGGTAATGAGTGCTGCTTCCGGTTCGGGAAGGAAGTCGTCGGCCGGACGGCAGAACAGGGACACCGGATCACCGATCGGATTCAGCTCGGTATCGGTGCGGATGGCGGCGAACTGGGAGATCCGGCTGGTGCGCGGGCTGCGGCCGAAGGTTTCAAGATCGTACCAGAGAAAGGTTTCAGGCATGCAGGGGCTCGAGTTCACGACGGATCATTTCCGAGGCTAAGGCATAATCGACCTCGGCGATATCGGAAATTCCTTCACACAGGCGTGCGAGAATGCCGCGTTGAATCTTGCCGCGCTGCAGGGCAACGGCATAAGGCACACGCTGGAAACTGACCATGCTGTAGCGTGGCATGAAGCGGTCCGGATGGCGGCTTGCCAGTTCGCGTTCAAGCGTCCTTTCCAGCAGAAAACGGCTGTCATCGACTTTATCGCGCATTTCCACGTAGTTTTCAAGCGCCATGGTCTGGATGGCGGCGGCGTTTTCGCGTCGGGCCGATTCATAGGCGCTGATGGCATCGTTCCAGTTTTCCGCAGTCTCGACAGCATCGACCAGTGCCAGGCAGTCCTCGAAGGCGCAGTTCATGCCCTGGCCATGGAAAGGCACCATGGCATGTGCGGCATCCCCGATCAGGACGATGCGGTCGTCGTGATGCCAGGTATCGAGCGTCAGGGTGGCCAAGGCGCTCTCCGGATTATGCTGCCAGTCGTAGTCGAAGTCGGCGATCTTATCGAGCGCATCCGGAAAGACTTCGGTGAAGAACTTCCTGGCCTGTGCCGGATCGCGGATCTTGTCGAAGCCCGGATCGCCCACGGCCGGCAGGAAAAGGGTCACGGTGAAGGTTTTTTCGGTGTTCGGTAGGGCGATGCACATGAAGCCGCCACGCGGCCAGATATGCAGACTGTTGCCGTCCAGTTTGAAATTGCCGTGCGCATCCGGGGCGATTTCCAACTCGCGGTAGTTGTGGCCCAGCGATTCCAAGTTTTCATGAATCAAGCCCTTGTCGGCCAATGCACGGCGCACGGCCGATCCGGCGCCGTCGGCACCGATCAGACGTTCGAACGGTTCGGTTACGCTATGGTCCAGATAGTCGACGCGCAGCGTATTGTGCTCCAGGTCAATGTCACCGATGCGGGCATTGAAATGCACGGTGACGCCCTGTTTTTCGGCCGCTTCGATCAATGCCAGGTTCAGACGGCCACGGTGGACCGACCAGATCACTTCCGTGTCGTCTTTGCCGTAGCGCAGGAAATGCGTATTGCCCGACACGTCATGGACCATGCGACCGCGCATCATGACCACCTGCGGCATGACCTCATCGTCGAGTCCGGCCTGTTGCAGGGCATAAAGGCCGCGGTAGGCCAGGGCCAGATTGATCGAACGCCCGCCCTCGATGCCGGCTTTGCGCGGATCCGGACGTTTTTCGTAGATGCGCACCACGTGGCCTTTCTGGACCAGAAGAATGGCGAGCAGGGCGCCTGCCAAACCCGCACCGGCGATGTGAATGGTCTGTTGCTTCATGCCTGGGCCGCCCATTGTTTGATGCTTCGCACCGCGCCGAGGCAGTCGCTGAAACGGTTGTATAGCGGGGTCGGCGACAGACGGATGACGTCGGGTTCCCGCCAGTCACCGACGACGCCGGATTGCATGAGATGCTCAAAAAGTCGGCGTCCGGCATCGCGTCCGGCGCGTACTTGTAGACTCAGCTGGCAGCCGCGCTGCTCAGGATCGCCCGGGGTGACGCTGCGAAGCACATCACCTAACTGTTGCTGGATAAGGGCTTCCAGATATCCGGTCAGCGCCAGCGACTTCCGCCGCAAGGCCGGCAGACCGGCTTCATGGAAGATTTCCAGGGAAGCACGCAACGGTGCCATGGCGAAAATCGGCGGATTGCTCAGCTGCCAGCCTTCCGCGCCGGGCGTGCCGATGAATTCCGGCCCCATCTGGAAGCGGGTGTCCTGACGATGGCCCCACCACCCGTTGAACCTCGGCAGCACGGCCTGGGAATGGCATTCATGGACGAAGGCACCGGCGATGGCGCCCGGACCGGAGTTCAGATATTTGTAGGTGCACCATGCCGCGAAGTCGGCCCCGGAGTCATGCAGCTGCAAGGGCAGGTTGCCGGCGGCATGTGCCAAATCAAAACCGACCCGGCAACCGTAAAAGTGTCCGAGATCTGCAATGGCCTTGAGATCGAAGGCCTGGCCGGTGCGGTATTGCACGCCGGGCCACAGAATCAAGGCGACGCGGTGACCATGTTCACGCAGGCAGTTTTCCAGAGCATCCGGCGGAATGAGCCCGGTGTCCGGATCGGCAGGGATTTCGATCATGCACTCGGCAGGCTCGAAACCATGGAAGCGGATCTGCGATTCGACGGCGTAACGATCGGAGGGAAATGCGCCTTGTTCGATGATGATCGCCGGACGCTCTGCATCCGGTCGGTAGAAGCTGACCATCAATAAGTGGAGATTGACGGTCAGGGAGTTCATGGCGACCACTTCCACCGGCTTGGCCCCGACTGTTTCCGCGAGGAGATCCCGAAGTTCGCTGTGATAGGGCATCCACGGATGCTTGGCATGGAAATGGCCCTCGACGCCGAATGCCGCCCAGTCGTCCAATTCCTGCTGCAGCGCCGCCTTTACACTTCTGGGTTGAAGGCCCAGGGAGTTTCCGCACAGATATATTTGATCGCCGTTCGCGTGTTTCGGGATATGAAAGCGGTCACGGAACGCGGCCAACGGATCGGCATTGTCCAGCTTAGCGGCATGTTCGTCGCTGAATATCATGATTTCTGCTCGAAGTGGCGGCGGTCACGGCCCAGCCAGGACAGTGCTGTCCGGTTGAACAGTTGTTCCTGATCACCGGCATCCAGATTCAGGCCGAGAATTCCCGAGCCGGGTTCCTGTTCGCCGAGCGGGAAGGGATAATCGGTTCCCAGCATGACCCGGTCGATACCGACCGTATCCAGCAGATAGCGCAGGGCACGGTCGTCGTGCACGCAGGAATCGAAGTACAGTTGTTTGAAATAATCCCGGGGATTGTGCGGATTGTCCGTCGCCACCAGATCCGGACGCATATTGAACCCGTGTTCGATGCGACCGATGGTGTAGGGAAAACTGCCGCCGCCATGGGCCAGCATCACTTTCAGACGCGGGAACTGCTGGAGCACGCCACCGAAGATGAGGGCGCAGGCCGCACGCGACTGTTCGGCCGGCATGCCGACCAGCCAAGGCATCCAATACTTGGGCATGCTGTCGGTGCCCATCATGTCCCAGGGATGTACCAGGATGGCGGCGTCGAGATCCTGTGCGGCCTCGAAAAACGGCCGCAGCTCGGCGTCATCCAGATTCCAGTCGTTGATGTGCGAACCGATCTGGACGCCGCACAGGCCAAGCTGGTCGACGCAGCGTTCCATCTCCTGGATGGCCAGCCGCGGCGACTGCAGTGGAACGGTACCGATGCCGGCATAGTGGCCCGGATAGTCGCGGCAGGTTTCCGCCATATGGTCATTGAGGCTTTCATGCAGCTCGAGGGCCTGATGCGCCGGTGCCCAGTAGCTGAACATCACCGGCACGGTCGAGATGACCTGGACCTGGATGCCGAATCGCGCATAATCGTCGATACGTTCCTGTGGATCCCAGGTTTTCGGCCAGATTTCGCGGAAGAACTTGCCGTCCTTGTAAATGCGATGACGGCCGTCTTCGCCATGATGGATCACGGGAAAGCGGTTGTCGCCGTATTTGGTGGCAAGGTCCGGCCAGTCGCGGGGAAGGTAGTGGGCGTGGGTATCGATTCGGAGCATGGCTAGTCTACACGGAGAGCCAATGCGCCATTGCCGCATAAAGCGGGATGCCGATGGCCAGATTGAACGGGAACGTGAAGCCGAGCGCCGCGGTAATGCAGCGTCCGGCATTGGCTTCGGGAAGCGAGGCGCGTATGGAGGCCGGCGCGGCGATGTAGGACGCGCTGGCGGCCATGGTGCCGAATACCGCTGCGGTGGACGCATTCATGCCGATGGCATGGCCGAGTCCGACGCCGGCCATGCCGTGCAGAAGTGGCAGCAAGGTGGCATAGACACCCAGACGGAAAGCCTCGCGACCGACGCCGCGCAGCTGGCCGGCGGCGGTCATGCCCATATCGAGCATGAAAAGCATCAATGTGCCTTGGAAAAGCTGGAAGTACATGGCATCGACCTTCGCGATGCCGTCCTTGCCAGATAGATAGCCGATGGCCATGCCACCGATCAACAGCAGGGCGGTCTTGCCGGTCAGTACTTCGCGCACCTGGTGCCAGCGGATGCCATCGCCGCCTTTGGCGAGCGCCAGACCGATCAGAATGGCCGGAATCTCCAGCGCCACCACCAGTGCCACCAGTATGGCGTCGGCCGGCTGGCCGCTGCGTTCGGTAAACTGCTGGGCGGCGATGAAGGTGACCGCGGAAACCGAGCCGAAGTGCGCGGCCAGGGCCGCTGCGTTAATCCGCCCGTCACGCAGCCACCATTTGGCCATCATGTAGGCGCTGACTGCGGTTGCGATTCCCAGCGCCAGCGTCGCCCCGATGTACAGCGGCAATTGAGCCGGCGTTTCCTTGCCCAATGCCACGCCGCCCTTCAGGCCGATGGCGAGCAGCAGGAAGATCGAGAGGTAGCTCTGGATGGCGCCAGGGATTTCCAGATCACTGCGCAGCAGGCGGGCGATGAGTCCGAGTGCGAAAGCAAGAACGACCGGAGACAGCAGATTGGCGGCGAGAAGGTCGGAAGAAAACATCATTTACTCCGGAATGCCGGTCTGATAGCGGTCAGGCGCCGGATTGAGATGGCCGCAGTCAACGCAGGTGCGGTGTTCGGTAGATCGGTAAAAACGTTCGAATACGGCATGGAACTGGTTTTCGATGTCGGTCAGGTGGAAGTGCTCTTCATAGATTCTGTTGTTGCAGCGTTCGCAGAACCACATCAGGGCATCCTGTTCGTGGGCGAGACGTTTGCGCTCAATCACCAGGCCGACCGAATCGGGCATGCGCTGCGGGGAGTGCGGAACGTGCGGCGGCAGATAGAACATTTCGCCGGCTTTGATCGGTATATCGCGTGGTCGGCCATCTTCCTGGATGCGCAGGACCATTTCACCTTCGATCTGATAGAAGAATTCGGGGCCGTCTTCATAGTGGTAGTCGGTCCGTTCGTTCGGCCCGCCAACGATCATGACGATGTAATCGGCATCGACGATGCATTTATTGCCGACCGGCGGCTTGAGCAGATGCCGGTGCGCATCGATCCATTCCTGAAGCTTGAAAGCGGGTGTCAGCATGTCAGCTCCTGGCAGTGGCGATGCATTTGAGTTCGATGGCGATCGGCGTCGGCAACGCTGTGATGCCAAGCGTCGTCCGGCACGGGGCCGTAGCCGGGTCCGGAAAATACTCGGCCCAGATTCGGTTGTAAACGGGAAAGTCATTGACCATGTCGGTCAGGTACACGGTGACGTCGATCAAGTCATCCATGGCCGCGCCGCAGGCATCCAAGACGCTGCGTACATTGGCGAATACCGCATGGCATTGGGCATCAATATCGTAGGACACCAGCTTTCCGTCGGCATCGTGGATGTTGCCGGGGATGCTGTTATCCGCGGCTGAACGAGGGCCGATGCCGGACAGGAACAGCAGATTGCCGGATCGGCGGGCATGCGGGTAACTGCCGACCGCTTTCGGGGCGTGGCCGGTTTGTATGGCTTCAGACATCCGCGCTCTCCCAGCAGGCCGTGATGGCGCGGCGGTAATCGCCGGTCACCGTTTCCGGGCCCTCGATGCCTTGGTTTAGTGCGCGGATGCGGCCGTCGTGCAAAGAGTAAATCCAGGCATGCACCTGGACGGCTTGGCCACGGCGCCAGGCGTCCTGCAGCACAGTGCTCTGGCAGACATTGAGAACCTGTTCGATGACATTCAATTCACACAGCGTTCTGAGCCGTTGCGCGGAACCGAGTTTTTCCAGCCGTTCATGATGTTTGTCATGCACGTCAGCAACATGACGGAGCCAGTTGTCGACCAGTCCGATGCGCTGGCCGTCCAGCGTGGCCTGAATGCCGCCGCAACCGTAATGCCCGCACACGATGATGTGCTCGACCTTGAGCATGTCAACGGCGTACTGAATGGTGCTGAGGCAATTGAGGTCGGTATGCACCACCACATTGGCGACGTTCCGGTGCACGAAGACTTCACCCGGATCCATTCCGGTGATCTGGTTGGCGGGTACGCGCGAGTCGGAGCATCCAATCCACAGATACCGCGGGTTCTGAATCTGTGCCAGACGACTGAAGAATCCCGGATCCTCGCTCAGGATGCGTTCGGCCCAGGCTTTGTTCTGCTTCAGCAGGGTGGTCAGTTCAGCCATTGGGCAGGTTTCCTATGCAGACGGTTTTGGGTTCGGTGAAAAATGTCATGGCCTCCAGGCCGCCTTCGCGGCCCAATCCCGATTGTTTCATGCCGCCGAACGGCGTACGCAGATCCCGTTGCATCCAGGTGTTGATCCAGACGATGCCGCACTCGAGCTCACGGGCCATGCGATGGGCGCGCACCAAATCGCCCGTCCAGACCGTTGCCGCCAGACCATAACGCGATGCGTTGGCCAGGGCCAGGGCGTGATCGTCATCGTCGAATGCATGCAGGCTGACCACCGGCCCGAAAATTTCGTCCTGGCAGAAGTCCGAATCCATCGGCAGGCCTTCGATGACCGTCGGCGCGATGAACCAGCCGTCGCAGCCTTCCGGCTTGACCGCCCCGCCGCCGCACAGAACCGTGCCGCCATCACCTTTAGCCTTGGCGATGTAAGCCAGGACTTTGTTGAAGTGCGCTTCAGACATCACCGGACCGAGTTGCGTCGTGGAATCGGCCGGTGCGCCGAGCTTCAGTGCCGCGGATTCTGCGACAAAACTCTGTTTGAATGCAGCGTAGACGTCCCGGTGGACCAGAATGCGCGACCCGCACAGACAGATCTGTCCGCTGTTCTGGAAAGCGGCGCGTACCAACGATTTCGCGGCATGCGCGGGGGCATCGGGAAATACCAGCGCCGGATTCTTGCCGCCCATCTCAAGGGTGACTTTCTTGAATTGGTCCGCGCAGACCGCGGCAATCCGGTGTCCGACGGCGGTCGAGCCGGTGAAGCTGATGGCCTTGACTTCCGGGTGGGCGACCAGTGCCGCGCCGACGGTATCCCCGGCACCCTGCACGATGTTAAGCACGCCTGCCGGAAAGCCGATTTCCTGCGCCGTACGCGCGAGAAGGTCGGCGGACATCGGGGTGATTTCACTCGGCTTGGCAATGACGCAGTTGCCGGCAGCCAATGCCGGTGCCAGTTTCCAACTTAAAAGATAGAGCGGCAGGTTCCACGGGCTGATCACTCCGACCACCCCGAGCGGTTGATGCAGGGTGTAATTGAGGCCGGCTTCCTGATGATAGGCGCGGTCCAGGGATTGGGTCGCGGCGGCGGCAAAAAAACGGAAGTTCGCGATGGCGCGGGGAATTTCGATTTCCCGCACCAGAGCCAGGGGTTTTCCCGTGTCACGGCTTTCGCAAAGGCAAAAAGCCTCACTACGGATCTCAATGGCATCGGCCAAACGATTCAGCCAGAACGCACGGTCGCTGGCTTTGAGTGCGGACCATGCCGGAAAGGCAGACCGGGCGGCATTCACCGCGGCGGAAATGTCAGCTGCGCTTCCGCGCGGGCATTCGGCGTAGGCCTGTCCGCTGACGGGATCGAATACGGACAGAACGGCCGCATCCGATGATGCCTGCGGTATTCCGGCGATCCATTGGTCGATCTTTTCCATCGGCACTCCCTTATGCCGTCATAGGATAACGCATCCGCTTGCCGAATCGGGCCTTACAGGGACTTGGTGCGCCCGCCATCAACCGGCAGATTGATGCCGTTGATGTATCCCGATTGCGGATGGCACAGGAAGGCCACGGCATGCGCGACTTCCGCGGCATCGGCAAAACGCGCTGCCGGTACCGTGGCCAGCATGGCGGCGGCGATGCTTTCTTCCGACTTGCCCGTTGCCGCCGCACGTTCCTTCAGGATCTGGTCAAGCCGTTGTGTCCGGGTGTAGCCCGGAAGCACGTTGTTGACGGTAATGCCGTCGGTGGCCAGTTCGCCGGCCAGGGTTTTCGCCCAGGAGGCGACGGCGCCGCGGATGGTATTGGAAACCCCCAACATGGCGATGGGTTCTTTGACCGAAGTGGAAATGATGTTGACGATGCGGCCCCATTGACGCGCCTGCATGCCGGGTACGATGGCACGGACCAATTGCTGGTTGCCCAGTACGTGCTGCCGGAAAACATCAAGCAGCTGGTCGTCACTGGCACCGAGCAGGGCACCGCCGGCAGGCCCGGCGCTGTTGTTAATCAGGATGTCGAATCCGGCGTCTTGGATGCCGGGCAATACGCCGTCCAGCTTCAGCACGTCGGCCACCAGCATGGCGTGCCGCTGTCCGTTTGCAGCAGCAAGACCGGCCAGGGCGTCCCGCAGAGGCGCTTCGCGGCGGGCGAGCAGGGTGACTTCGGCACCGAGAGCAGCCAAGGCCTGCGCCGAAGCCAGACCGATGCCTTCGGACCCGCCGCACACCAGTGCTTTTTTGCCGAGCAGCGCGCCCATCATCAATGCCTCGGCCCGATGGTGCGGACCATCTGCGGCAGCAGCTCTTCTTCGGAATCGCCGCGTGGCGGTTCGAGTTCTTCCAGCCAGAGTCCGACTTCGTCGGCATCGGCTTCGTCCATGCCGTCGAAGGCGCGGAAATCGGCATCCATCAGGGCGGCGCGGGCGATGTCTTCGTTCTCATAGGTCAGCGTGTCGCCGGCGCTGTCGAACACCATGGCGATGCCGCTTTCGGTGACCTGCAGCCGGGCCCAGACCAACAGATGTTCCGGCCGGGCCAGCCACCATTGTTCGGAAACCACCACGTAGCCGGGATCTTCGATGTCGTCGCTTTCGCTCATGTTCTCAGGCCTTGCTCATGATGAAACAGAATGCCGCGGCGACCAGCGCCAGCAGGGTAATCCAGCCGAAAATGGCGGACAGGTTGCCGAACTGGTTGAGTACGCGGGCCTGCGGATGCTGTTTCTGACCGTAGCACATCAGCCACCAGCCGTAAGGCATGCCGCCGTGTTCCGTGCCGGGGGCGAAGGGCAGCTTCCGGTCCAGATGTTCGCGGTAGGCCAGAATGCGCATGCCGAAGTGGCCGGGCAGGGCGGATCCGAACACGCCGAGAAAAGCGAATAACAGGCCAATCCACATCAGAACGTCGCCAGACCGGGGGCACGCGGGTAGGGAATCGCATCCCTGATGTTCTGCAGGCCGCAGACATACACCACCAGACGTTCGAAGCCGAGACCGAAGCCGGCGTGCGGCACGCTGCCGTAACGGCGGAAATCGCGGTACCACTCGTAATGCGCCGGATCCAGCCCGAATTGGCGCATGCGTGAATCGAGAACATCCAGGCGCTCCTCACGCTGGCTTCCGCCGATTATTTCACCGATGCCCGGCGCCAGCACATCCATCGCCGCGACCGTGCGGCCATCGTCGTTCAGACGCATGTAGAAGGCTTTGATGTGCTCGGGATAGTTGGCCACCACCACCGGCCGGCCGACATGCACCTCGGTCAGCCAGCGTTCGTGTTCGGTCTGCAGGTCGAGTCCCCATTCGACCGGATAGTCGAACTTCTGGCCGGATTTCTGAAGCAGGGTGATGGCATCGCCGTATTCGATGCGCTCGAAGGGGGCATTGATGAAGGCCTCGAGCTTGCTGATGGCGGTCTTTTCAACGCGCTCGGCGAGGAAGGCCAAATCGTCCATGCGTTCGTCGAGCACGGCCTTGAAAATGTATTTCAGGAAACCTTCGGCCAGGGCCGCGTCATCGTTCAGGTCGGCGAAGGCGATTTCCGGCTCAATCATCCAGAATTCGGCCAGATGGCGTGTGGTATGGGAGTTTTCGGCGCGGAAGGTCGGTCCGAAGGTGTAGACCTTGGACAGCGCCAGGCAATAGGCTTCCACGTTCAACTGGCCGGAGACGGTCAGGAATGCTTCCTTGCCGAAGAAGTCCTTGCTGAAGTCGACCTCGCCTTTGGCGGTGCGCGGCAGGTTCATCATGTCGAGCGTGGAGATCCGGAACATCTGGCCGGCGCCTTCGGCATCCGAGGTCGAGATGATCGGAGTGTTGATCCAATAAAAGCCCTGCTCATGGAAGAATCGGTGAATGGCCTGGGCCATGCAGTGCCGGATACGGGTTACCGCGCCGAACAGATTGGTGCGCGGGCGCAGGTGCGCAACTTCGCGCAGGAATTCCAGGCTGTGGGCTTTGGGCTGGATGGGGTAGGTTTCCGGATCCTCGACCCAGCCGACCACCTCGATGGCGCTCGCCTGAAGTTCAAAGCTCTGGCCCTGGCCCTCGGAGGCGGCCACGGTACCGGTGGCGCGAACCGAGCAGCCGGCGCTGAGGCGCTTGATTTCGCTTTCGTAATTGCCGAGCAGGGCGGGAGCGACTACCTGCACCGGGGCAAAGCAGGACCCGTCACTGACATTGATGAACGACAGACCGGCTTTTGAGTCGCGGCGGGTGCGAACCCAGCCCTGAACGGTCACGGTCTGGCCCACGGCGATTTTGCCCTCGAGCACCTGTTGGATACTTGCCACTGCCATACTTGAAATCTCCGTCAAACAACACCATCTCTGTGCTATAGAATAACCGCTCACACGCCATTCCCCAAGATTACTTTCGAGATTTAAAGGCCTTAACCCATGTCAGTCAGCCTCACTCCCGCCGCCGCCGAGCGCGTCAAGCAGTACCTTGAACAGACCCCGGGCGGCATCGGTCTGTCGGTTTCCGTGCGAAAAAGCGGCTGCTCGGGCTGGACCTACGCGCTGGATATCGCCAAAGAGGCACGCTCCGACGAGCAGGTGTTCCACAGCCACGGGGTCGCGGTCCGCGTTCCGGAATCGTCCCTGGTACAGCTCGAGGGCACCGAAATCGACTTCGTCAGCCAGGGGCTGAACCAGCAGTTCCAGTTCAAAAACCCCCGCGTGACTGGCCAATGCGGCTGCGGGGAAAGCTTTACCACCGCTGAAGCCGCGTCATAATAGGGCATAAGCCCTTGTCTTTCAGGTAAAAACCGGCGATAATACTGGGCTCCCGTTCCTACGGGGGTTCTTGCTCCACCGCATCCGCGGGGGGCTGTTTGGCCGTCAAGGCCATCATCCACAAGGAAACATCACAATGCGTCATTATGAAGTCGTGTTCATGGTCCACCCGGACCAGTCCGAACAAGTGCCGGCCATGGTCGAGCGCTACAAAACCCTGATTGAAGGTTCCAACGGCAAAATCCACCGTCTCGAAGACTGGGGCCGCCGTCAACTCGCCTATCCGATCGAAAACCTGGTCAAGGCCCACTACGTGCTCATGAACATCGAGTGCAACCAAGCCGTGCTCACCGAGCTGACCGACAGCTTCCGTTTCAACGATGCGGTCCTGCGCAATCTGGTCGTGTCCATGGACGAAGCCGTCACCGAACAGTCCCTGATCATGAAACACAAGGACGACAAGGGTGACCGCCGCCGCCGTGACGAAGACAGCTCCGAAACCGTCGAAGCCGACAGTGACGATGCCGAAACCAACGAAACCGTTGCCTGAGACCCGAGGAAGCCACCATGTCTAAATTTTTCCGCCGCCGCAAATTCTGCAAATTCTCCGCCGAAGGCGCAACCAGCATCGATTACAAGGATCTGAACACCCTTCGCCAGTACGTGACCGAAAACGGCAAGATCGTTCCGAGCCGCATCACCGGCACCAAAGCCAAATACCAGCGCATGCTGCAGGCCGCCATCAAGCGCGCCCGTTTCCTGGCTTTGATCCCGTATACCGACAACCACGACGTTTGATCCGGACGTTGTACGGACAGCACCCGCTGCGGGCGGCAACGCCCGCTAACGTATAATTTGGAGTAATTCATGAAAGTCATCCTGCTGCAGAAAGTCGCCAATCTCGGCGCACTGGGCGATCAAGTCTCGGTCAAGCCGGGCTTCGGCCGCAACTTCCTCATCCCTTACGGCAAAGCCGTTCCGGCCACGGCCGACAACATCGCCGCATTCGAAGCCAAGCGCGCCGAATACGAAGCCAAAGCCGCCGCCATTCTGGCTGCCGCCAGCGAACGCAAGCAGGCCCTGGAGGGCGCTTCGGTGACCATCAGCGCCAATGCTTCGGCTGAAGGCAAGCTGTTCGGTTCGGTCGGTGCCCGCGATATCGCGGAAGCCTTCACCGCCGCCGGCCACAAGCTGGAAAAATCGGAAGTGATCATGGGCGAAGGCCCGATCCGCCGCACCGGCGAATTCGAAGTCACCGTGCATCTGCACGCCGACGTCGAAACCAAGGTCGGCGTCACCGTGGTTCCAGAAGCCGCCTGATCCGATCCGTCATTGGAAAAAGACCGCCTTCGGGCGGTTTTTTTTCAACTTTAAAATCCACCGATTATCCACAGGGTTATGCGCAACGCTCCGGTCGTGGACGCGGTACGATAACAGCCAGTAAATCCGGAAAAGAATGTCATGTCCGCACGCCCCGAATCCAGATCAAATACCCGGAAAGTCGATGACTTGAAAGTGCCGCCGCAGTCCATCGAGGCTGAACAGGCGGTACTGGGCGGGCTGATGCTGTCCCCGGAATCCATCAATCATCTGGGCGATCTGCTTTCGGATGGTGATTTCTATCTGCAGGCGCATCGGGTCATCTACAAGGCCATCATCGAGCTCTCGGAAAAGAACCAGCCGTTCGATGCCATCACCATCGGGGAGTGGCTGAATGCGAACAACCAGGCCAATCAGGTCGGCGGCACCGAATACCTGATCGATCTGGTCAGCCAGACGCCGTCGGCCGCCAATATCCGTGCCTGGGCGGAAATCGTGCGCGAGAAATCCGTGCTGAGGCAGATGATCGAGGCCGGTACCGATATCGTCAACAACGGCTTCACCCCGGACGGACGCGACATCAAGGAACTTCTGGCCAGCGCCGAACAGGCCGTGTTCAAGATCGCCGAGCAGGGCGCCCGCGCCAAAAAGAGCTTCGTGGCCATCAAGGATGCCGCCAAAGACGCCTACGACCAGATCATCAAGCGCTATGACAACAAAGGGGCGCTGTCCGGTCTGCCTTCCGGCTTCAAGGAGTTCGACGAGATGACTTCGGGTCTGCAGAACCAGGACCTGATCATTCTGGCCGCGCGTCCGGCCATGGGCAAGACCACGCTGGCATTGAATATCGCCGAATACGCCGCCCTGAAAACCAAGAAGGCGGTTGCCGTTTATTCCATGGAAATGTCTTCCGGCCAGTTGGCGCAGCGTCTGCTGTCCTCGATCGGCCGGATCAACGCCAACAATCTGCGGGCCGGTACGCTGGAAGATGAGGACTGGTCGCGTTTAACAAGCGCCATCGGCATGCTGACCAAATCCAAGATTTTCATCGATGACACACCGGCGCTGTCTCCGCAAGAACTGGCTTTCCGCGCCCGCCGCCTGAAGCGCGAGCACGACCTCGGATTGATCGTGGTCGACTACCTGCAACTGATGCAGGTGCCGGGCAGCAAGGAAAACCGCGCCAATGAGATTTCCGAGATCTCGCGCTCGCTCAAGGCGCTGGCCAAGGAGCTGGATATTCCGGTCATCGCACTGTCGCAGCTGAATCGCGGTCTGGAAAGCCGGACCGACAAACGGCCGGTGATGTCCGATCTCCGTGAATCCGGCGGTATCGAGCAGGATGCCGACATCATTCTCTTCATCTACCGTGATGAATACTACAACAAGGACTCGAACGAAAAAGGACTGGCCGAGGTCATCATCAGCAAGCACCGTAACGGCTCGACCGGCTCCTTCAAGCTCAAATTCTTCGGCGAATATACCCGCTTCGACAATCTGGCGCCGGACCACCTGGGCAGTTTCGAATAACTTATGGCCCGTGCAACCACCGCCCGCATCCATATCGATGCCCTGCGTCACAATCTGGCACGTATCCGCGCCGCGGCGCCGCACGCCAAGGTAATGGCCGTGGTCAAGGCCGACGGCTATGGCCATGGCCTTGAGCGCGTGGCCCAGGCTTTGGCCGGAGCCGATGCCTTCGGTGTTGCCGCGCTTTCCGATGCCCAGCGCCTGCGTGCCGCCGGATTTTCACAAACCATCGTGTTGCTTTCGGGATTCGATGAAGCCGCCGACCTGGCGCAGCTTCGGCAGCTCTCGGTAGCCACCGTCGTCCACCACCCGTTTCAACTTGAACTGCTTGCCGCCGATCACGGCAGCCCGATTTCGGTCTGGCTCAAGATGGATTCCGGCATGCACCGGCTCGGATTTCCCCCCGAAAGTTTTGCCGGGACCTATCGGCGTCTGCAGTCGATGCCGAATGTTGCCGCCGATATCGTGTGCATGAGTCACTTCGCCAGCTCGGACGAGCCGGAAAATCCGCAAACGCCCGATCAGCTCCGTTGCTTCGACGCCCATTTGCCGGAAGGGGCTTCGGTCTGTTCACTGTCCAATTCCGCTGCGGTACTGGCCTGGCCTGCCGCACATCGGCAATGGCTGCGGGCCGGCGGGGCTCTATACGGTTTAAGTGTCGCATCCGGAAAGACCGGTGCCGATTTCGGACTCAAACCGGCCATGACCTTGAGTACCCGGCTGATTTCCATCCAGCAGGTCTGTGCCGGTGAGCGCGTCGGCTATGCCGGGTCCTATCTTTGTCCCGAAGACATGCCCATCGGCGTTGCCGCCATCGGCTATGGCGACGGCTATCCGCGCAATATCCGACCGGGAACACCGGCGTTGTTGAACGGACGCCGTGTGCCGATTATCGGAAGAGTCTCGATGGATCTGATGACCGTCGACCTTCGCAGCCAGCCGCAGGCTGCCGTCGGCGACGAACTCACTCTCTGGGGCGAAGGCCTGCCGGTCGAGGAAATCGCCGAGGCCGCCGGCACCATCAGTTATGAGCTGACCTGCTCGATTACCCGTCGCGTCCGTTTTCAGGAAGATTGAGCATTCACGCCGGACTGACGGCATTTCGGTTTAACTGATGCTCCAAGCATCCGAGGAGAATTCGCGTGGCCAATGCACTGGTCTGGTTGCGGCGCGATTTGCGTCTGCATGATAATCCTGCCCTGGCCCAAGCGGTCTCCGACGGCTACGCGCCGGTGCTGGTTTATGTGCATGCCCCGCAGGAGCAGGGCGATTGGGCGCCTGGCGCTGCCAGCCGGACCTGGCTGCACCATTCGCTGATCGCGCTGCAGCAAGCCATTGCCGAGATTGGCGGCCGTCTGATCATCGCACATGGACAAAGTCTGCATGAACTTGAACGCCTTCAGGCCGAGACGCAGGCCGAAGCGCTGTATTTCAGCAATCTGTATGAACCCATTCTGCAGGCCCGGGACGGCCGCGTGCAGGCCGCTTTCGAGCAGCGGGGGCTGACCGTCAAGCGTTTCAATGCCAATCTGCTGTTCGAACCCTGGCAGATTAAGACCGGCGGCGGAACGCCGTACAAGGTGTTCACCCCGTTTTGGCGGAACGCTTCCGCCCAGCTCAGTCTCCGTCAACCGTACCCGAGGCCAGACCGATTGCCGGATTTCGGCGGCACCGGTCTGACAATCGATGCGCTTGGTCTGCTGCCGGAACGGGATTGGCATGCCGGTTTCTGGCAGTACTGGCAGCCGGGCGAATCGGGAGCCGCCGAGATGCTCGACATCTTCTGCGAGGGCGCCATTGACGGTTATAAGGAACAGCGCAATCTGCCGGACCGGACCGGCACATCCAAGCTTTCCCCGCATCTGCATTTCGGCGAAATCTCACCCCAGCAGATCTGGCGGCGCATCGAACGGGTCAGGCTTTCGGAGTCGGCGCAGGCGGACCTCGGACACTTCAAGTCCGAATTGGGCTGGCGTGAGTTTTCCTACCATCTGTTGCATCATTTTCCCGACTCCAGCGACCGCAATCTCAATCCGCAGTTCGAGCGGTTTGCCTGGGCGGAAGCCGATCCGGAGCTGCTTTCGGCCTGGCAGCGCGGACGCACCGGCATCCCCATCGTCGATGCCGGCATGCGGGAACTCTGGCATACCGGGTGGATGCACAACCGCGTGCGCATGATCGTGGCCAGTTTCCTGTGCAAGAACCTGCGCATGCACTGGCTGCACGGCGCGCGTTGGTTCTGGGATACGCTGCTGGATGCCGATCTGGCCAACAACAGCCAGGGCTGGCAATGGACCGCCGGCACCGGCTGCGATGCCGCGCCGTATTTCCGTATCTTCAATCCGGTCACCCAGGCAGAGCGTTTCGATCCGCAGGCGCGCTATATCAAACGCTGGGTTCCGGAGCTTTCCGCCTTGCCCGCCCCGGTGGTTTTCGCGCCATGGACGAAGCCGGCAGTGAGCGCGGCACTGGCTCCGGATTATCCTTCGATTCCGGTCGCCGATTTGGCCGAGTCCCGGCAGAGCGCATTGGCCGCCTACAGCCGGCGTTAGTGCCCGCTGGAGGGTTTTTGCGGTAAAGTGAAGCCAGTTCACTGGCGAGTCCCGTATGAGCGCAGTCCGCGGAAATAACCGAAAAATACCGATGAGCCGTGTCGACCATGCCTGGCTGCGCATGGAACGGCCGACCAATCTGATGATGATTACCGGCGTGATGATGTTCGAGACCCCGGTCAACATCGTCAAGCTCAAGAAGGTGCTGAACGACCGCTTTCTGGCCTATCCGCGGTTCCGCCAGAAAGTCGTGGAGACCCCGACCGGCACATTCTGGCAGAACGATGCCGATTTCGATCTTGATTACCATGTCCGTCTTTCAGCCTTGCCGGGAAAGGCCGACAAGGCCGCTCTTGAACGCTTCGTCAGCCAGATGGCGTCGACGCCGTTGGATAAAAGCAAACCGCTGTGGCAGTTCCACCTGGTCGAAAAATACGACGGCGGTTCGGCTCTGATCACCCGCATCCATCATTGCTATGCGGATGGCATCGCCCTGGTCCAGGTCATGCTGTCGATGACTGACAGCGAGGCGCGCCCGTCAAAGAGGGAGCCGCTCTCGAAAACCTGGCTGAAGGAAGATGGCAAGGCGGTCAAGGCGCGCATGGGCATGATCGACCGCTACATGAAGCTCGGCGAGAGCCTGCTCGGCAAAGGCATCGATTTCTACCGGGATCCGACTCTGGCCAATGTGGTGGCGAAGGAGGGCGGCGAAATCGCGCGCGAGCTCGCGGTGGCCCTGTCCCTCAGCGATGATCCCGATACCGTTCTTCGCGGCCGCCTCGGCGTCAGCAAGCGTGTGGCCTGGGCGCCGCCGCTGCCGCTGGAAGACGTCAAGGCCATTTCCCGCGTATTCGATGCCACCGTCAATGACGTGCTGATGGCCTCGATGGCCGGCGCCCTGCGAAGCTACATGATTGAACGCGGCGAACAGATCGACGGCGTCACGATACGCGCCACGGTGCCGGTGAACCTGCGCCCGCTCGAACACGCCAAAAAGCTCGGCAATCATTTCGGGCTGGTGTTCCTCGATCTGCCCATCGGCGAAGTCCATCCGGTGCTGCGGCTGGTGCGGGTGGTGGAAAGCATGAAACAGCTCAAGCAGTCCCGCCAGGCCGTCGTGGTTTACGGTCTTCTGGCCGCACTGGGCATGGCGCCGCCGATGCTGCAGAATCTCGCTTTCGAGATATTCAGCCGCAAGGCCACCACGGTCGCGACCAATGTGCCCGGACCGCAGATGCCGCTTTACATGGCCGGAGAGAAAATAAAAGAGCAGATGTTCTGGGTGCCGCAGACCGGTTCCATCGGCCTCGGCGTCAGCATCCTGAGCTACAACGGCAATGTCCATTTCGGCCTGATTGCCGATGCCAAGCTGATTCCGGATCCGGATGCGGTGATCCAGCGCTTCATTCCAGAATTCGAGAAACTGCTGTATATCGCCCTCATGGGCGATTGGGGCGATCCGCCGGCCTGATTCAGTCCGGGTCGTCGACCAGAAAACCGCCGCTTTGATGTGCCCACAGGCGTGCGTACAGGCCGTTTTTCGCCAGCAGTTCCGAATGATTGCCGCTTTCCACGATGCGGCCCTGATCCATGACGATCAACCGGTCCATGGCGGCAATGGTCGACAACCGGTGCGCGATGGCGATGACGGTTTTTCCCTCCATGAGACGGTAAAGATCGCGCTGGATGACGCTTTCGACTTCGGAATCCAGCGCACTGGTGGCCTCGTCCAGCAGCAGAATGGGCGCGTCCTTGAGCATTACCCGGGCGATGGCGATGCGTTGGCGCTGGCCACCGGAGAGTTTCACGCCGCGTTCGCCGACGTGTGCATCGTAGCCGGTACGTCCTTTGGCGTCCGTGAGGCCGAGGATGAATTCCTCGGCTTCGGCGTTACGCGCGGCCTGCCGCATGGATTCCTCATCCGCATCCGGGCGCCCGTAGAGCAGGTTGTCGCGGACCGACCGGTGCAGCAGCGATGTGTCCTGGGTGACCATGCCGATCTGCCGACGCAGGGATTCCTGGGTCACCTGTCCGATGTCCTGGCCGTCGATGTGGATACTGCCCGGCGGAACGGAATAGAACCGCAACAGCAGATTGACGATGGTTGATTTTCCGGCTCCACTGCGTCCGATCAGGCCGATCTTCTCGCCCGGTCGAATGCTCAGATTGAAGTCCGCAACGACCGGCTTGCCCGGAACATAACTGAAATCAAGATGGGTGAAGGTGATTTCGCCACGGCTGACGCGCAGATCCTGTGCCTCCGGCACATCGCGGATGGCCACCGGGCGGGCAAGGGCACCGATGCCATCCTGGACGGTACCGATGTTCTCGAACAGGTTGGCCATTTCCCACATGATCCAGTGCGATACGCCGTTCAAGCGCAGGGCCATGGCGGTCGCGGCGGCGACCGCGCCGATGCCGACGGCATTTTGGCTCCAAAGCCACAAGGTCGCACCTGCCGTACCGAGAATCAACGCAATGCCGAGGATATGATTGACGATTTCAAAACCGGTGACCAGACGCATTTGCCGGTAAACCGTGGCCAGAAATTCCTGCATCGACTGCTTGGCATAGAGTGCCTCGCGCTGGTTGTGCGAGAACAGCTTGACGGTGGCGATGTTGCTGTAGGCATCCGTTACCCGGCCGCTCATCAGACTGCGGGCATCGGCCTGGGCGCTGGCTGCCCGGCCAAGACGGGGAACGAAATACATGAGAGTCAATACATAAAGAACCAGCCAGCCGAAAAACGGCAGCAACAGCTGCCGGTCAAAACTGCCGGCGACCAGGGTCATGGTCAGGAAATAGATCACCACGAATACCAGGATATCGGTCACGATCATGACCGCATCGCGGACCGCGAGGGCGGTCTGCATCATTTTGGCCGAAACGCGTCCGGAGAATTCGTCCTGGAAGAAAGCCATGCTCTGGCCGAGCAGATGCCGGTGGAAATTCCAGCGCAGACGCATGGCGAAGTTGCCGTTCAGCGCCTGGTATTTCACCAGTGCCTGGGCTGCGATGAGCAGCGGACTGGCCAGAAGCACGGCGGTCAGCAGGATGAGGTTGCGCTTCTCCTGTTGCCATAGCAGGTGCGGCGGCACATTGCTCAGCCAGTCCACGATATTGCCGAGCATGGCGAACAGCAGTGCTTCGAATGCCCCGATAAGTGCCGTCAAAGCCGCCAGCAGCAGGATGAGGCCGCGCATGCCGCGCGTGGCTGTCCAGATGAACGCAAAGAAGCCTTCCGGGGGCTGGTCCGGAGGACCTTCGGGAAACGGGGAGACGAGGCGTTCGAACCAGGCAAACATGCAATGACCGTGCGTTATGCAGGCCTATAGTTTATCGCATGCCCGTCATGTGAGGTGCGTTCACCTGCTATTCCCGGCAAACAGGCCCAGCATTTCGTGCGCGATGCTGGCGCCCGCCAAGGCCGTGATTTCCGCATGGTCAAACGGCGGCGAAACTTCGACGACATCGGCACCGGTCAACCGGATACCGGCCAAACCACGGATGCATTCCAAAGCGGTATGGGAATCGAAGCCGCCGACCACCGGAGTGCCTGTGCCCGGGGCGCAGGACGGATCGAGGAAATCGATGTCGAAGCTGAGATAGCATGGACTGTCGCCAACGCGCGCCTTGATGGCCGCGACGGCCGCTGCGATGCCATGCCGATGCAGCCAGCGCGCATCGAGAACTTCATAGCCGTGTTTTTCGGCATTGAATGTCCGCATGCCGAGCTGGATCGAACGCGAGGGATCCACGATGCCGGTTTTCGCCGCCTGATAGAACATGGTGCCGTGATCGATCCGTTCGCCATCGTCGGCCCAGGTGTCGGAATGCGCATCGAAATGGATCAGCGAAAGCGGGCCGTGCTTTTCAGCCAGAGCCTGCAGGATCGGGTAGCTGATGAAATGGTCGCCGCCGAGCGTCAGGGGCTTTACGCCGGCATTGCTGATGCCCCGGTAGGTTTCCCGGATCAGCGCGGGCGCCGCGGCGATATTGCCGGAATCGAAGAATACATCGCCCCAGTCGATGACATGGAGTTTGTCGAGCGGATCGGACTCCCAGGCATAAGGCGGACACCAGGCCAGCATGGTGGATGCGGCGCGTATGGCGCGCGGCCCGAAACGGGTCCCCGGTCGGCCGGTGGTGGCGACATCGAACGGAACGCCGATGACGGCGACATCGACACCGTCGAGGTCTTTGCTGTATCTGCGGCGCAGGAAGCTGGTAGCGCCGGCGTAGGTCGGCTCGGCCTGTGTGCCGTAAGGGGAAGATCGGGTAAACGCCAGATCCGAAAAACTGGCGGTGGCGGGCGAGGGCTTGTCAATCGACATGGTGGGCTCCGGTCTCAGCAGTCCACTCGTCGTTCCTTGCGCGAAGCAATCGCCGGGACGAGCGTCACCGGTCTTGATACCTTCAGTTTACTTCATTGTCGGCATGCTGAACTCGGCACCGGCACGGATGCCGGTCGGCCAACGCGCGGTGATGGTTTTCAGTCGGGTATAGAAGCGGACGCCATCGTTGCCGTGCATATGCAGAGGCCCGAACAGGGAACGCTTCCAGCCCCCGAAGCTGTGGAACGCCATCGGAACGGGAATCGGCACATTGACGCCGACCATGCCGACCTGGATGCTGTGGCTGAACTGACGCGCGGCATCGCCGTCACGGGTGAAGATGGCGGTGCCGTTGCCGTATTCATGATCATTGATCAGTCGGCACGCGGTGTTGAAATCCGGCACACGCACGATGCACAGAACGGGCCCGAAGATTTCCTCTTTGTAGATTTTCATGGCCGGGCTGACCCGGTCGAACAAAGTGCCGCCGAGGTAGAAGCCATCTTCATGACCGGCAACTTTCAGGCCGCGTCCATCCACCAGCAGTTCAGCGCCTTCGGATTCACCGGCGTCGATGTAGCCTTTGACTTTATCGCGGTGCTGGCAGGTCACCAGCGGGCCCATGTCCGGATTGTCTTTATCGCCCGGGCCGACGCGCAGGCTGGCGACCATCGGTTTGAGCTTTGCAATCAAGGCTTCGGCAGCGGCATCGCCGACGCACACCGCGACTGAAATGGCCATGCAGCGTTCGCCGGCCGAGCCGTAGCCGGCACCGAGCAGGGCATTGGCAGCCTGGTCCATGTCGGCATCCGGCATGATCACCATGTGGTTCTTGGCGCCGCCCAGCGCCTGCACGCGCTTTCCGGCGGCGCTACCGCGGGCATAGATGTATTCGGCAATCGGCGTGGAACCGACGAAACTGACGGCCTGCACGCGCGGATCATCAAGCAGGACATCCACGGCTTCCTTGTCGCCGTGCACTACATTGAACACGCCATCCGGCAATCCGGCTTCTTTCAGCAGGCGGGCGAGAATCAGGGTCGGCGTCGGATCACGTTCCGAGGGTTTCAGAATGAAGGTATTGCCGCAGGCGATGGCGATCGGAAACATCCACATCGGCACCATGCAGGGAAAATTGAACGGCGTGATGCCCGCGACCACGCCGAGCGGCGCGTATTCGCTGTAGGAATCCACCCCGGTACCGACGTTCATCGAATGCTCGCCTTTGACCAGATGCGGAATGCCGCAGGCGAATTCGACCACTTCCAGGCCGCGGGTCAGCTCGCCTTTGGCATCGGAAAATACCTTGCCGTGTTCATGGGTGATGGCCAGCGCGATTTCATCGGCATGGTCTTCCAGCAGTTGCTTGAACTTGAACATGACCCGGGCCCGGGCCAGCGGGGTGGTTGCGGCCCACGCCGGAAAGGCGGCCTGTGCCGAGGCAATGGCCGTCTCCACATCGCTTTTGTCCGCCAGGGACACCCGTCCGGTGACCGCGCCGGTGGCCGGATTGAACACCTCGGCGCTGCGTGTGCCGGTGCCGAAAACGGCTTTGCCGTCGATGAAATGGGCGATGGTGGCGGTCATGGCGTATTTCCGGTCAGGCGTTCAAGGCATCGGCGGCGGACACATAGGCGTAACCGAGATCGTCGGCAACGGCCTTGTAGGTGATTTTGCCGGCATGCACGTTCAGGCCGTTGAGCAGGTGCGGATCGGCCAGCAAGGCCGCTTTGGCGCCCTTGTTGGCAATCTGTACGGCGAAAGGCAGGGTGGCGTTGGTCAGTGCGAAAGTGGAGGTGCGTGCCACGCCGCCGGGCATGTTGGCCACGCAGTAGTGAATGACGCCGTCCACTTCATAGGTCGGGTTCTGGTGGGTGGTGGCTTTCGAGGTTTCAAAGCACCCGCCCTGATCGATGGCGACATCGACCAGCACCGAGCCCGGACGCATCAGCTTGAGCTGCTCGCGTGACACCAGTTTCGGTGCAGCCGCGCCGGGAATCAACACGGCGCCGATGACCAGGTCGGTGTCCGGCAGGCGTTCTTCGATGGCGTCATGGGTCGAATAGATGGTGGTGATGCGGTCGCCGTACAGTTCGTCCAGGTATTTCAGACGATCCAAGGAACGGTCGAGAATGGTGACATGCGCGCCCATGCCCATGGCCATGCGCGCGGCGTTGATGCCGACCACGCCGCCGCCGATGACCAGTACTTCCGCCGGTTTCACGCCCGGTACGCCGCCGAGCAGCACGCCGGATCCGCCTTGGGCTTTTTCCAGCGCATGCGCGCCGGCCTGGATCGACATGCGACCGGCCACCTCGGACATCGGTGCCAGCAGGGGCAGGCCGCCCTTACGGTCGGTCACGGTTTCATAGGCGATGGCCGTGCAGCCGGAGGCAACCAGGGCCTTGGTCTGTTCCGGATCGGGTGCCAGATGCAGGTAGGTATAGAGAATCTGGCCCGGGCGCAGCATGGCGCATTCGACCGGCTGCGGCTCCTTGACCTTGATGATCATCTCGGCGCGTTTGAAGATTTCCTCGGCACTGTCGACGATTTCCGCGCCGGCCTTCTCGTACTGTTCGTTGGTCAGGCCGATCGACTTGCCGCCGTCGCGCTGGACCATGACCTTGTGGCCGTTGGCAATCAGTTCGCGGGCGCCGGACGGGGTCAGTCCGATGCGGTATTCATGGTTTTTGATTTCTTTCGGGACGCCGATAAGCATGGGGAACTCCGGATGGCTTGAAGTGGGGTGATTTTAAGCGGTTTCGCGGATCGCGTCGGCGATTTTGGCGAAAAGCGTGTCGATATGGAATTTTTCCAGAATCAGTGGCGGCGACAGGGCGATCACGTCGCCGGTAACGCGGATGAGCACATCCTTTTCATGGAAGCATTTGGTGAACACCTCGTAAGCACGGGTGCCGGGTTTGCCCTCACGGGGGGCAAGCTCGATGGCGCCGATCAGACCGAAGTTGCGGATGTCGATCACATTGGGCAGACCTTTGAGCTGGTGGATGGCATCTTCCCAGTACTGTTCCAGGCTGATGGCCTTTTCGAACAGGTTCTCCTCGGCGTAGATGTCCAGCGTAGCCAAGGCGGCGGCGCAGGCCAGCGGGTGGCCGGAGTAGGTGTAGCCATGGAACAGGTCGATCATGTTCTCCGGGCCGGTCATGAATGCCTCATGGACCTTGTCGGCGATGAACACGGCGCCCATCGGGACGCAGCCGTTGCTCAGGCCCTTGGCGGTGGTGATCAGATCCGGTGTGACGTTGAAGCGTTGTGCCGCAAAGGCTTTGCCGACCCGACCATAACCGGTAATGACCTCATCAAATATCAACAATATTCCGTACTTATCGCAGATTTCTCGAATTCGCTTCAAGTAGCCATCCGGCGGAATGATGACGCCGGCAGAGCCGGCAATCGGCTCAATGATGACCGCAGCAATGGTGCTGGCATCATGCAGCGCCACCAAACGTTCAAGATCCTCGGCCAATTCCAGACCGTGCTGGGGCAGGCCGCGTGTGAAGGCGTTCCGGCCAATGTCCAGAGTATGGCGCAGGTGATCGACGCCGGACAGGCCGTTGCCATACCATTTACGGTTGTTCGGGAGCCCGCCGACGGAAATGCCGCCGAACCCGACCCCGTGATAGCCCTTTTCGCGTCCGATCAAACGGGTGCGCTGGCCCTCACCACGGGCGCGGTGATAGGCCAGGGCGATTTTCAGGGCAGTGTCCACCGATTCCGATCCGGAATTGGTAAAGAACACATGATTCAATGTGTCTGGAGCGATGGCGGCCAGCCGCTCCGCCAACACAAAAGGCAGCGGGTGGCCCATTTGGAAAGTCGGGGCAAAATCAAGGGTGGCAATCTGTTGTTGAACGGCATCGATGATGCGCTGTCGGCCATGCCCGGCATTGCAGCACCACAGACCGCCGGTGCCATCCAAGATCTGCCGGCCGTCCGTGCTCTGGTAATACATGCCTTCGGCGCTGGCCAGCAGGCGTGGCGCGTGTTTGAACTGCCGGTTGGCCGAAAACGGCATCCAGAACGCATCCATGTGCTCGGGGCTTTGCGTGGCCTGACTCTTATAGTGTTGATGATAGGAGGTTTTATCGTTCATGGCGGTCACGATTTGGGCTGTTGAGCGATACTATACAGTGTTGAATAAATTTTACAATAGGCGGTTTTGTAAATTATATTTACATAAAGATTGACCTTAAAAGCGGAAAGTGTTAAATATTCAACATCACAATTGACACGCCAAGCAGACCCCATGGATATCGGTTTACGCCTTCAGGAAGTTCGCAACAAGAAGGGCCTGAGCCAGCGCGAGTTGGCCAAACGGGTCGGGGTCACCAACAGCACCATCTCACTGATTGAGCAGAACAAGGTCAGCCCCTCGATCAGCTCCCTGAAAAAGGTCCTGGACGGCATCCCGATTTCGCTGGCCGACTTTTTCACGGTCGATCTGGGCCACGATGCCGATGATTCCCCGTTTTACAGCAAAGATGAACAGATTGACGTCGGCAACGGCGGCATTCATTACTACCTGGTCGGTCAGAACAAGCCCCAGCGCCAGATGTGCATTCTGCGCGAAGTGATGCCGGCCGGCTCGGACACCGGCAAAGAGATGTTGCTGCACGAAGGCGAAGAGGGCGGGGTCATCATTCAGGGCGAAATCGAACTCACGGTCGGCGATCAGGTCCGTGTGCTTGGTCCCGGCGATGCGTATTACTTTGAAAGCAAAACCCCGCACCGCTTCCGCAATGTCGGCAAGCAGGATGCCATTCTGGTCAGCGCCAACACGCCGGCCACCTTCTAATTCACGATTAACGAGACCGCTCCATGTCCAAGAAACTCACCCGCGCCGAGTGGGAGGCCAAAGCCGCAGCGCTTTCCATCCGAACCCAGGCCTTCATCGATGGCGCCTATGTCGATGCCGCCTCCGGTAAAACCTTCAGCTGTGTCAGTCCGATGGACGGCAAGTCCCGTGCCCGGATCGCCGAGTGCGAAGCCGAAGATATCAATCGTGCGGTCGCTGCCGCCCGTCGCGCCTTCGAGGCCGGGGTGTGGTCGGAAACGTCCCCGGTACACCGCAAGAAAACCCTGCAGAAGTTCGCGCTTCTGTTGGAAAAACATGCCGAAGAACTGGCCTTGCTGGAATCCATTGATATGGGCAAGCCGGTCGCCGATGCGCTGGCCATCGATGTCGCCGCCAGTGTCCGTTGCCTGAACTGGACGGCGGAAGCCATCGACAAGGTGTACGGCGAAATCGCGCCGACGCCGCAGCATGAGTTGGGTTTGATCACCCGTGAGCCTCTCGGCGTCGTCGGTGCCATTGTGCCTTGGAACTTCCCCCTGCTGATGGCGAGCTGGAAATTCGCACCGGCCCTGGCGATGGGTAATTCGGTCATTCTGAAACCTTCGGAGAAGTCGCCGCTGTCCGCCATCCGCATCGCCGAACTGGCCATCGAGGCCGGCATTCCTCCGGGCGTTTTCAACGTCCTGCCGGGCTTCGGCAAGGGTGCGGGCGAGCCGCTGGCCCTGCACATGGATGTCGACGGCCTGGTGTTCACCGGTTCGACCGGCGTCGGCAAGCATCTGCTGCAGTGCGCCGGACAATCCAACATGAAGCGCGCCTACATGGAATGCGGCGGCAAGAGTCCGAATGTGGTGTTTGCCGACGCTCCGGATCTTCAGGCGGCCGCGGAGGCCGCCGCCATCGGTATTTTCTTCAATCAGGGCGAAGTCTGTACGGCCGCCTCGCGCCTGCTGGTCGAGCGTTCCATCAAGGATGATTTCGTCAAGCTGGTGGTCGAGGCCGGCAAGCAGCTTTATCCGAAGCATCCGTTCGAGCCCGGCGCGCCGATGGGCGCCATCGTCGATGAAGGCCAGATGCAGCGCGTTCTGTCCTACATCGAAAAAGGCAAGGCCGAGGGCGCCCGACTGGCCTTGGGCGGCGAGCGCGTGATGACCGAAACCGGCGGCTATTATGTCGCTCCGACGGTATTCGATGATGTTGCACACGACATGACGATTTCGAAAGAAGAAATCTTCGGGCCGGTATTGTCGGTCATCGCCTTCGATGATGAAAAAGAAGCCATCCGCATCGCCAACGACACCGATTTCGGCCTGGCTGCCGGGGTCTGGACGTCCAATCTCAGCCGCGGCCACCGCGTGGCCAAGAAACTCCGTGCCGGCAGCGTCTGGGTCAATTACTGGGACGGCGGTGACATGACCGCGCCGTTCGGCGGTTTCAAACAATCCGGCAACGGCCGTGATAAATCCCTGCATGCCTTCGAGAAATACACCGAATTGAAGGCCACCTGGATCAACTTGAAATCCTGATGAGCGCGCCCGTCAAATTGCTGATTCACGGGGCTTCCGGGCGGATGGGACAAGCGCTGATCCGACTGGCGCAGGCCAACCCGCTGCTGAAAGTGGTGGCCATGACCGGGCGCAGCGCCTTTCCGCCCTTGGCCGAAGTGCCCGAATTCGATGTGGCCGTCGATTTCAGTTCGCCGGAGGGCTTCGATGCGGTTTTGGCCCTTTGCCTGCAGCGCGGCAAGCCGTTGGTCAGCGGTACCACGGGGCTCAGTCCGGCCCAGTTCCAGGCGCTCAAGCAGGCCGGCGACCACATACCTGCGCTCTGGGCCTCCAATTATTCGCTGGGCGTGGCGGTATTGAACCGGCTCGTCGCCCAGGCCGGCCAATGGCTCAAGCATTGGCAGCTCGACATTCTGGAAAGCCACCACATCCACAAGAAAGATGCGCCCTCGGGCACGGCCTTGAGTCTGGGGGAAACCGCGCAGGCTGCGACCGGAACCGAACCGGTCTATCACTCGCTGCGATGCGGCGATGTTGTCGGCGAGCACACGGTGCAGTTCACCGGGCAGGGAGAGCGCATCGAGCTGGTACACCGTGCCACCAATCGCGACATCTTCGCCCAAGGCGCCTTGTTCGCGGCTGAAAAAATCCACGGCAAACTGAACGGCCATTATCGGTTTGATGACCTGCTGTGAGCGAAAAAAGCCGCTGATTCGCCATGTAACTTGGTATAATTGCTTGCCGTGCGGGAGAGATTGGATTCCCAGCGCCGAAGGAGCAACCGCCCCGGAAACTCTCAGGCAAAAGAACCGCCGGTGAACACACTCTGAAAAACGGCGCGGCCGATGCCGGCGCCTGCCGACGGGATAACACTCTCAGGCAAACAGACAGAGGGGGCGCCGATGCCGGACAGGCTGATGTCCGGTTTCCGATGCGCGCCCACTCAGAGAGCTGTCATGACCGATCCTAACGCTTTGCCGCTTCCGCACGTTGCCCGTGATTTCGCCGCCCGCCATATCGGTCCCTCCCCGCAGGAAATCCAGCAGATGCTCGATGCTGTCGGTGCCGGCAGCATGGAAACGCTGATTGCGGAAACCCTTCCGGAATCCATCCGTATTTTGAAGCCGCTGAGCAGCATGGGGCGGGCACTCTCTGAAGTCGAAGCGCTGGCCCGTCTGCGCGAGTTGGCCTCGAAAAACACGGTATTTACCTCGCTGATCGGGCAGGGCTACTCCGGCACCCTGACCCCCTTGGTCATTCTGCGCAATATCCTCGAAAACCCCGCATGGTACACGGCCTATACGCCTTATCAGCCCGAAATTTCCCAGGGCCGGCTTGAGGCGCTGCTGAACTTCCAGACCATGGTCTGCGAACTGACCGGACTGGATGTGGCCAATGCCTCGCTTCTGGACGAAGGCACCGCCGCGGCCGAAGCCATGGCGGTCGCCGAGCGTGTTTCGAAAGCCAAAACCCGCAAATTCTTCGTGGATGAAAACTGCCATCCGCAGACCATCGCCGTGCTGCGCACGCGCGCCGAGCCGCTGGGCTGGACGCTGGTCATCGGCAACCCGGAAACCGATTTGGATGCAGCCGATGTGTTCGGCGCCATTTTCCAGTATCCGGGAACCGATGGTGAAATTCGCGACTTCCGTCCCGCCATTGCCCGCTTGAAAGCTGCCGGAGCGCTCAGCATCATGGCCGCCGATCCACTGGCGTTGACCGTGCTGGCCTCGCCGGGTGAACTCGGTGCCGACATGGCCATCGGATCGACCCAGCGCTTTGGCGTTCCGATGGGCTACGGCGGTCCGCATGCCGCCTACATGGCCGTCCGCGACGCCTACAAACGTTCCATACCGGGGCGACTGATCGGGGTCTCCATCGATTCCCGCGGTCAGCCGGCCTACCGTTTGACCCTGCAGACCCGCGAGCAGCACATCCGCCGTGAGAAAGCGACCTCGAACATCTGCACCGCGCAGGTCTTGTTGGCGGTCATCGCTTCGATGTATGCGGTCTATCATGGTCCGGAAGGGCTTGCTGCCATCGCCGGCGATGTGCATAGCCGCACCAAGGTCCTGGCTGCCGGTCTTGCCAAGCTCGGTTTCGGTGTCCGCAATAAGCACTATTTCGACACCATTACGGTAGCTGTCGGCGCACAGCGGGATGCCATCGTGGCCCGCGCAGCGGCCGAGAAGATCAACTTCCGGATTGTGGACGCCAACACCTTGGGCATCGCCCTGGATGAAGCCACCACGCCGGAAACCGTGGAAGCGGTCTGGCGCGCTTTTGGCGGCAGCTTCCGGTATGCCGAAGTGGCCGCTCAGGGCGATGCCGTACCGGCTGGCCTGACCCGCACCGAAGCCTGCCTGAAGCATCCGATCTTCAGCCGTTACCGCTCTGAAACCGAATTGCTGCGCTATCTGCGTAAACTGTCCGACCGCGACTTGGCGCTGGACCGCGCCATGATTCCGCTCGGGTCCTGCACCATGAAACTCAATGCTACGGCCGAGATGATTCCGATTACCTGGCCCGAATTCGGCGCACTGCATCCGTTTGCGCCGGCTGAACAGGCCCGTGGCTATACCGAATTGTTCGAGGACCTGAAAAACTGGCTGGTCGAAATTACCGGCTACGATGCCGTGTCCTTGCAGCCCAACTCGGGCGCACAGGGCGAATATGCCGGTCTTCTGGCCATCCGCGGCTATCACCATGCGCGTGGCGATGCGAACCGCACGGTCTGCCTGATTCCCTCATCGGCGCATGGCACCAACCCGGCCTCGGCCCAGATGGTCGGCATGGACGTGGTGGTGGTCAACTGCGATGCCGAGGGCAATGTGGACGTCGATGATTTGCGTGCCAAGGCCGAGAAACACAGTGCCAATCTGGCCGCGCTGATGGTGACCTATCCGTCCACGCACGGCGTGTTCGAAGAACGCATCCGTGAAATCTGCGACATCGTGCACCTGCACGGCGGCCAGGTTTACATGGACGGCGCCAACATGAATGCCCAGGTCGGTCTGTCGCGCCCGGGTGATTTCGGGGCCGATGTTTCCCACCTCAATCTGCACAAGACCTTCTGCATTCCGCACGGCGGCGGCGGCCCGGGCATGGGCCCGATCGGCGTCAAAGCGCATCTGGCGCCGTACTTGCCCGGTCATCCGGTTCTGGACGGCGGTAGCGCTCCGGTCGGTCCGGTTTCGGCGGCTCCTTTCGGATCGTCTTCGATTCTGCCGATCAGCTATGCCTACATCCTGATGATGGGTGGCGAGGGCTTGAAGCTCGCGACCGAAGTGGCGATTCTCAGCGCGAACTACATGGCGGCCCGCCTGCATCCGCATTTCCCAGTATTGTTCCGTAATCATAACGGCCGCGTCGCCCATGAGTGCATCGTCGATCCGCGTCCGCTGAAGGACGCCTGTGGCGTCACCGTCGACGACATTGCCAAGCGGCTGATCGATTTTGGCTTCCATGCGCCGACCATGAGCTTCCCGGTGCCGGGTACGTTGATGATCGAACCGACCGAGTCGGAGGCCAAGGTGGAACTGGACCGCTTCTGCGATGCGATGATCGCCATCCGCCAGGAAATTGCCGAGGTCCAGAACGGACGGTTTGCCATTGAGCACAGTCCGCTGCGCCATGCGCCGCATACCGTGTTTGACCTTGCTGAGGCCGAATGGAATCGTCCGTACTCGCGTGAGGAGGGGGTGTTCCCGGCCGGCAGCGCGCGTCAGGACAAGTACTGGAGTCCGGTCGGCCGCGTCGACAACGTCTACGGCGACCGCAATCTGATCTGCATCTGCCCGACGCCAGACGATTACCGCTGAACAGCCCGTTCATCAGCATGACCCCAAACGGAGAGGTCCATCCTCTCCGTTTTGCGTTGGCGGCCTGCTGTCGGTATGTTCACGACAGGCGGGATTTCGGCCTCCAACGTATTTCCGGCATTGCTGGACAATAGCGGCTGATTCCGCTAAAATTCTCACTCGCCTAAACCGCCTTTTTACGGCCTTTGCGCAACGCAAAGCCTTGCCGTGGGAAGAACCTTAACTTTTTGAAAAGGCGAGCTTTGTGACCCAATCAGCCATTCTCGCTCTCGAAGACGGAACCGTATTCGAGGGTCTATCCGTAGGCGCAACCGGCATTTCGGTCGGCGAGGTGGTGTTCAATACCGCCATGACCGGTTATCAGGAAATCCTCACCGATCCGTCCTACAGCCGGCAACTGGTCACTCTGACCTATCCGCATATCGGCAACACCGGCATTACCGTACAGGACAACGAGTCCAGCCAGGTTTATGCCGCCGGATTGATTGTGCGCGATGTTCCGCGCCGCGCCAGCAGTTGGCGCAACCAGATCGATCTGCCGGAATGGCTGAAACAGAACGGCATTGTCGCCATCTCCGACATCGACACCCGCAAGCTGACCCGCATCCTGCGCAACAGCGGCGCCCAGAGTGGCACCCTGATGGCCGGCGCGATCGACATCGACCATGCCATCGAAGCCGCCCGCAAGTTCGCCGGTCTGAAAGGCATGGATCTGGCCAAGGTCGTGTCCTGCACCGCGCCATATGCATGGACCGATGGCCAGCTCGATCTCAACAGCCAGATTTTCGTGCAGGCGCCGGAGCGTTTCCATGTGGTCGCCTTCGATTTCGGGGTCAAGCACAACATCCTGCGCATGCTGGCCGAACGCGGTTGCCGTATTACGGTTGTGCCGGCGCAGACGACTGCCGAACAGGCACTTGCCCTGAACCCGGACGGCATCTTCCTGTCCAACGGCCCGGGCGATCCGGCGCCCTGCGATTACGCGATTGCCGCCATAAAAACTTTCATCGCCCGTAAAATTCCGACTTTCGGCATCTGCCTCGGCCATCAGCTGCTGGGTTTGGCCAGTGGTGCGGCGACCCTGAAAATGAAATTCGGCCATCACGGCGCCAACCATCCGGTGCAAGATCTCGATTCAAAGCGTGTGATGATCACTTCGCAGAACCACGGCTTCGCCATCGATGAGAGCAGTCTGCCGGCCAATGTGCGGGTCACCCACCGCTCGCTGTTCGATCAATCCAACCAGGGCATTGCCCTGACCGATGCGCCGGCGTTCAGTTTCCAAGGACACCCGGAAGCCAGTCCCGGTCCGCACGATGTAGCCTACCTGTTCGACAAGTTCATTACGCTCATGGAGAAACGCTGATGCCCAAGCGTACTGACATCCAAACCATCCTGATCATCGGTGCCGGTCCCATCGTCATCGGTCAGGCCTGCGAATTCGACTATTCCGGCGCACAGGCCTGCAAGGCGCTGCGCGAGGAAGGTTACCGCGTGGTGCTGGTCAATTCCAATCCGGCCACCATCATGACCGACCCGGACATGGCCGATGCGGTGTATATCGAGCCGATCAATCCGGCCACGGTCGAACGCATCATCGCCAAGGAAAAGCCGGACGCATTGCTGCCGACCATGGGTGGCCAGACCGCGCTGAACTGCGCCCTGACCTTGGCCGATGAAGGCACATTGGACAAGTACGGCGTGCAGCTGATCGGCGCCTCGCGCGAAGCCATCCGCATGGCCGAAGACCGCGAGCTGTTCCGTGTTGCCATGGCCGAAATCGGTCTGGATTGCCCGAAAGCGGAAATCGCACGTACGCTCGATCAAGCGCTCGACATCCAGACCCGCGTCGGTTATCCGACCATCATCCGTCCGAGTTTCACCCTTGGCGGCAGCGGCGGCGGCATCGCCTACAACCGCGAAGAATTCGTGGAAATCACCAAGCGCGGCCTGGACCTGTCGCCGACCACCGAAGTGCTGATTGAAGAATCGGTGCTGGGCTGGAAGGAATACGAAATGGAAGTGGTTCGCGACACCGCCGACAACTGCATCATCGTCTGTTCGATCGAAAATCTCGATCCGATGGGCGTGCATACCGGCGACTCGATCACCGTGGCACCGGCGCAGACCCTGACCGACAAGGAATACCAGCGACTGCGCGATGCCTCCATCGCCGTACTGCGCAAGATCGGCGTCGATACCGGCGGTTCCAACGTGCAGTTCGGCATCAATGCCGAAAACGGCCGCGTGGTGGTCATCGAGATGAATCCGCGCGTGTCGCGGTCGTCGGCACTGGCCTCGAAAGCCACCGGGTTCCCGATCGCCAAGATCGCCGCCAAACTGGCGGTCGGTTACACCCTCGACGAACTCCGCAATGAAATCACCGGCGGTGCCACGCCGGCCTCGTTCGAGCCGACCATCGACTATGTGGTCACCAAGATTCCGCGCTTTGCCTTCGAAAAATTCCCCGCCGCCGACGCGCGTCTGACCACCCAGATGAAATCGGTCGGCGAAGTGATGGCGATGGGCCGTACGTTCCAGGAGTCGGTGCAGAAAGCGCTTCGCGGTCTGGAAATCGGCAAGGTCGGTTTCGACCCGACCGGCGCCGCAACCCAGGGCGAAGAAGGTCTGCTGCGCATCAAACGCGAGTTGAAGGAGCCGGGTCCCGAGCGTCTGTTCCAGGTGGCTGAGGCTTTCCGTGCCGGCCTGAGCGTCGATGAAGTGTTTGGACTGAGTTTCATCGACCCCTGGTTTCTCGATCAAATCGAGGAGCTGGTCGCCATCGAGACGGAAATCGCAAACGGCGGCCTGCCGGCATTGGACGCCGTCCGCATGCGTCATCTCAAGCGCAAAGGCTTTTCCGATGCCCGCATCGCACAGCTGGCCGGAACCGACGAGGCGGCCGTGCGTGCGCTGCGCCATGCCCTGAAAGTACGCCCGACCTACAAACGGGTCGACTCCTGCGCCGCGGAGTTCGCCACCGACACCGCCTACCTGTACTCCACCTACGAGGATGAATGCGAAGCGGCGCCGACCGACCGCAAGAAGATCATCGTGCTCGGCGGCGGTCCCAACCGGATCGGGCAGGGCATCGAGTTCGATTACTGTTGCGTGCATGCCTCGCTGGCCCTGCGCGAAGACGGTTTCGAAACCATCATGATCAACTGCAATCCGGAAACGGTTTCCACCGACTTCGATACCTCCGACCGGCTGTATTTCGAACCGTTGACCTTCGAAGACGTGATGGAAATCGTCGAACTGGAAAAACCGGTCGGCGTCATCGTCCAGTACGGCGGTCAGACGCCGTTGAAGCTGGCGCGCGCACTCGAGGCCGCCGGAGCCCCCATCATCGGTACTTCGCCGGACTCCATTGACTGGGCGGAAGACCGTGAACGCTTCCAGAGCCTGGTCGAGGAGCTCGGACTGCTGCAGCCACCGAACCGCACGGCGCGCAATGCCGAACAGGCCATCGCCATGGCCAATGAAATCGGTTATCCCTTGGTGGTTCGCCCGAGCTATGTGCTCGGCGGACGCGCCATGGAGGTGGTGTACTCCGACGAAGACCTGTCGCGCTACATTCGCGAAGCGGTACAGGTTTCCAACGACTCGCCGGTGCTCCTCGACCGCTTCCTCGACCATGCGGTCGAGGTCGACGTGGACATCATCGCCGACATGGACGGCAATGTCCTGATCGGCGGCATCATGGAGCACATCGAAGAGGCCGGCGTGCACTCCGGCGACTCCTCCTGTTCACTGCCGCCATACACCCTCAGTGGCGAGATACAGGACCGTCTGCGTGTGCAGGTCACCCGCATGGCCAAGGCACTCAAGGTCATCGGGCTGATGAATACCCAGTTCGCCATCCAGGGTGACACCATTTTCGTGCTTGAAGTCAATCCGCGAGCGTCGCGCACGGTGCCGTTCGTGTCCAAAGCGATTGGCGTTCCGCTGGCCAAGATCGCCGCGCGTTGCATGGCCGGCCGCAGTCTCGCCTCGCAGAATGCCGTACGTGAAATCGTACCGCCGTATTATTCGGTCAAAGAAGCGATCTTCCCGTTTGCCAAGTTCCAGAATGTCGATCCCATCCTCGGCCCGGAAATGCGTTCCACCGGCGAGGTCATGGGTGTCGGCCGCAGCTTCAGTGAGGCCTTCGGCCGCGCCGAGGAAGCCGCAGGCATCCGCGTGCCGCAGGTCGGCAAGGCCTTCGTATCGGTACGCGAGGTCGACAAACCGCGATTGGTCGAAATCGCCCAATCCCTGCTCAAGAAAGGCTTCAGTCTGGTCGCCACGCATGGTACCGCCGGTTTTCTGCGGGCACAGGGCCTGCCGTGCGAGTCCATCAACAAGGTTGCCGAAGGCCGACCGCATATCGTCGATCTGATCAAAAACGGCGAAATCAACTACATCGTCAATACCACCGAAGGCAAGCAGGCCATAGCCGACTCGTTCTCGATCCGGCGTGAAGCGCTTCAGCACCGGCTGGTGTATTCCACCACAATTCCAGGAGCCAAGGCGCTGATCCAGTCGATGGATACGCGAGACAACCCTCGCGTCTGGTCGTTGCAGGAACTGCATGCGGAAGTGGCGGGATGAGTACCATTGTTCCGCTGACCCATGCCGGCGCCATTCGCCTCCGTGCTGAACTGGAGAACCTGAAGTCGGTCAAGCGGCCGCAGGTCATCGAGGCCATCGCCGAGGCGCGGGCACATGGCGATCTGAAGGAAAACGCCGAATATCATGCAGCACGCGAGCAGCAGAGCTTCATCGAGGGACGCATCCAGGAACTGGAGTACACCCTGTCGCACTGCCAGATCATCGAGGTCGGCAAGCTGAAAGCCGGCTCGAAAGTGGTGTTCGGCGCCACCGTCGAGCTGGTTGATGTCGAAACCGACGCGACCGTGGTCTACATGATCGTCGGTGATCTGGAAGCCGATCTCAAGCAGCAGCGGATATCGATCTCATCCCCGATCGCCCGCGCCCTGATCGGCAAGCATGAGGGCGATGCCATCACCATCCAGGCACCGGGCGGCAACCGCGAGTACGAAATCACCGCGGTCCGCTACATCGATTGACATGCTGGATTCCGGCACGTGTGTCATCCTGTTGCCGGAGAAGCGCTGCTTTGCCGGACAAAGGCCATCGGACCGGTTTGCCCGTTATTCGCGCCGTTTCAAGACCGATGCCGGCGATACCGGCGAATCCAGGCAGCTCCAGCGCCATTTCCATTGTTTTCCTGAATCCGGCTGGCCGATCGCGGCTTTGTGCAGACAACGTCTTTCAGGCGATGCCGGGACAGCGAAATGGCTGCGGGCCGACCCGATCTATCTGCAGGCCGAGATGCGCGGCGCCCGCGTCATGGCCATCAGTGATTTCGCGTTGACCGCGGACGATGTTGATGCCGTTGTCTCGGCACTACAACCCGCATTTGCCGATCATGGCTTCGGGTTTTCCGCCGGCGCCGACGGCAGTTTCTACATCCGAAGCCCGGAAAATACGGAATTGCCGGAATTTCTGCCGCTCATGGATCTGCTTGGCTGTGATCTTGCCGGACAGCTTTCCAATGACCGCACATGGACTGGACTGTTCAATGAGTGCCAAATCACATTACACAATCATCCGCTAAACGTTCAACGACAGCGCAGCGGTCTGTTGCCGGTGAACGGACTCTGGTTCTGGGGTGGCGGTGTGTTGCCAGCAGCTGTCACCCATAACTTCGAAACGATACATACCGATGATTCAATCATCAACGCACTGACAGGCCACTCAGAGCCGGAGCGGGGCGGTGACGTTCTTCTCGATCTGAGGCATATCCGGTCGTGGCCGGACGTGGAATCTCGGTTCGATGAAAGCCGTACAACGCTTTTTGACTTCGCCGATGGTTCGCGCTGGCACTGGCGGCCTAATTGGCGCCTGCAGTTCTGGCGTCGGAACTCAATTCCCGTCTTCTGACGCCGCGTCCGTTTCGGGTTTTCCCTTATCGATGAATTCGGGCGATAACGGAATCAGAAAAGAGGCCCCTTTCCCGGCCGCATCTGGCTTTCCGAAGCGTTTCAGGCAGAGATTTTCATTGCTCTGGATCTCCGGAGCCGGAAGCTTCGCGCGGACCGGGCCATTTCCCTTGTCGTTCAGCAGCAACTCGGTAAATTCCCTGCTGAAAGTCTCCACCAAGGCATAGGCATCGCCGATACTGGAAATCTTGGCGCTTGTCGTCACCGGATTGGCGCCCTTTGCCCAGCGTATGAACGCCGCAGTACCGCTTTCGGTACTTGCGCGCGCATCCACAGCAATGGCACCCATTCCGGCCGGTATCCGTACCGGACCCGGCACCACGGCATCGATCACCGCCGATACCGAAGATACCGACCGCGATGTCGGACGAATGCCGGTCAATGCCGCTTCAATAACGAGATCGCCCGGCTGTCGCTTTTCGTGGGCATGCAGATAGGGACTCAGTCGTCGGCATAAAGACCGGTTCAGCGCATTGCTGACCACATCCAGCTGCTCGGCGCTGATATCCTTGCTCGGCTCCGGCAGTTCTAAGCGGATGTCCGGCAACACGAATCCGTCGACGCTTTCAAGCATTTTGGGGTCCGAGAATTCGGCGACTCTCCGGTTGCTTTCATCCGTGACGGTAAGCAGCGGTTTGTCGCTCTCGAGCGCTATGGTACTGTTCTCAGGAATGCTGGCGCAGGCATTCAGCAGCAGGATTACGATGGACAGGCTGAGTCTTTGCAGCATGGCCGGCTCCGAGTTTAGTTTGGTTCCCCATAATACATTGAAGGCTGCAATACCGTGTCAAGAACAGGAGAAATGACGGATCCGCACCATTCCCACAGGATTTGGCGATTTATCCTGCATGAGACGGCTGTTACCTGACGAGGGTCGCGTTATCATGGAGGCATGATTCGACCGCTTTCCATCCGTCAACGCAGTTCCGATCCGCGGCTTACGGGTCTGCATGCATCGCGTCTGATAAGCCGAATTTACGCGGCAAGGGGCATTACAAGCCCTGACCAGAGCGATCTCAGTCTTCAGCATCTTTACCCGCCGGACACGATGCGCGGTCTGGATGTCGCCATCGCGCTGTTGACCGATGCGATTGCCAATCAGCGGCGCATCGTCGTCGTCGGCGACTTCGACTGCGACGGTGCCACCGGCACGGCGGTTGCGGTCAGGGGCCTGCGCATGCTCGGTGCGCGGCAGGTGTTTTTCAAGGTTCCGCACCGTGTCCGTCACGGCTATGGGCTGACGCCAGGTTTGGTTGAAGATCTGGCGGAATTGAAGCCCGATCTCATCATCACCGTCGACAGCGGCATTGCCTGCAATCCCGGTGTGGCGGCGGCCAATGCCCGCGGATACCGCGTGTTGGTCACCGATCATCATCTTCCAGGCGAAGTCCTGCCGCCGGCAGCGGGCATCCTCAATCCGAACCAGCCGGGTTGCGGATTTCCAAGCAAAGCACTGGCCGGCGTCGGCGTCATTTTTTATCTGCTCGTGGCCGTCCGCGCGGCATTGCGCGCCGATAATGCTCCCAGTGCCGGTGCCGATGCCGATTTGTCCGCATTGTTGGATCTGGTGGCCATTGGCACCGTTGTCGACATGGTGAAGTTGGATGCCAACAACCGGCGGCTGGTACGTGCAGGCCTTGCACGCATCAATTCCGGCCGTTGCCAGCCCGGTGTTGCCGCGCTGGCGCGCGTCGGTGGTCTGGAACCGGGGAAGATTGACGCTTTGGATATCGGATTCCGGATCGGACCGAAAATAAATGCCGCCGGCCGGCTCGAGGACATGGCCTTGGGTATCGAATGTCTTTTGACCGACGATCCGGCACAGGCGATGGATATGGCGGATAATCTGCATGCCATCAATCTTGAACGTCAGCACCTGCAGCAGGACATGCTCGATGACGCGGAAAAAATGCTCGCCGCGCTTGATCTGGAAGCGCTTCCGGATCAGAAATGCCTGATTCTGCATCAGCCGGATTGGCATCCCGGCATCATCGGTCTGGTGGCTTCGCGCATGAAAGACCGCATTCACCGACCGGTACTGGTTTTCGCTCCGAGTGAGCCGGACAGTCAGGAATTGCGGGGCTCCTGCCGCTCGATTCCGGGCTTCCACATGCGTGATGCGCTGGCTTTGCTGGATGCCCGGCATCCCGGACTGATTGCACGCTTCGGCGGACATGCCATGGCGGCAGGACTTACGCTGCACATCGATTGTTTTCCGGAGTTTTCACGGATATTTCCGACAATTGTTTCCGAAACGCTCGATCCGGATCTGCTGCAGGAGACCCTCCTGACCGATGGACCGCTGGCACCGGATCAATTCGACCGCAGCACGGCTGAAATGCTGGTTCATGCCGGGCCTTGGGGGCAGGGCTTTCCAACTCCGGTGTTCGACAATGTTTTCGATGTCGTCGGCTGGCAGGTTCTGAAGGAAAAACACCTCAAACTGCAGCTCCGGCCTGAGGAAGGAACGGAGATCCTTCAGGCTATCCATTTCAACGGCTACACCGGACAGCCGCCGCCGGCGCGCATCCGTGCCGTATACGAACTGCAGACCGATGATTTCAGGGAAAGACGCGGCGTTCAGGCGCTGGTCCGATACATCGAAGCGGTCTAGGAAGCCGCCGCCGGCCTGCCGATGGTCCGCGCTGGGCGACGCATTTCGGGAACCGCGCGTTCCAGCAACACATGTATCCGTTTGGCATCGACACCGAGTCCCTGCAGTACCGTATGCACCACCTGCTTCGGGTATGCGGACGGCACCTTTTCGGCGAGCATGCGGTTCATGGACTGACGCAGTGTGCCGACCACTAGGTCGTAGCCCGCATCGATATCCGGAATACGAAATTCGTCGCTGCCGATGCCATCGCGCAGATCCTGGGTCACCTGCGTTTGCACCATCATGCTGTGATGGGCGACCCGGTTGACGAAGGCGCACCAGATCGGATCTTTCGCCGCTTTCTCCAGCCACAGGAGCATGCCGAAGGTCATGCGTTCGACCGGTGACGGCATGTCTTCGATTTCGGTTTGAATCGACACGATCAGATCGTCTTCGAGCTGCTTCGATGTGGCGATCAGGAGCTCATCGATGCTGCTGAAGTAGTTGTAGAATGTGCCGCGTGACATGTTGGCGGCCGCGATGAAATCCTGGATGACCGGCGCATCCGGTCCTTTCTCCGCGAATACACGCATGGCGGCATCGAGAATGCGCAGGCGTGTCCGGTTGCTGCGTTCCTGTCCGACGCGGGTACGGTGATTGATGGCTTTGCGGTTAATCATACGTCATGGCTCCGTTCAATCTGGACAAACATCAATATGACGGCTGTCGAGATATGCATGAAAGTAAGGCGTGAATTCTGATTACATATTGACACATAAGTTCAATATGACATAAATTTCTGCTACGGGCTATACGTGAACCGTTTTTTTTTAATTCAGGGGGAAAATTATGCAGCGCACGAAGATCACCATTATGCTGTTGACGGCACTGCCGTTGATGACGGCACTCAACGGCTGTTCCAAGCGTCAGGATGCCGACGAGCCGCAGGTCATGAAGTCGGTTGAAGAAACCGGCCAAAACGCAAATGCCGAGGAATTCCCGACCAGGCCCTTTTTCGGCGACACGCATCTGCATACCTCTTACTCGGCGGATGCCGGCATGGCCGGCGCAAAACTCGGTCCGGAAGAAGCCTACCGCTTCGCCATGGGCGAAGAGGTAACCAGCAACACCGGACAGCCGGCAAAGCTCAGCCGACCCTATGATTTCCTCGTGGTGGCCGACCATTCCGAAAATCTCGGTCTGGCTCCGATGATTGCGAGCTCGGATCCGGTACTGCTGAAAAATCCGACCGGAAAACGCTGGCATGACATGGTGAAGGCAGGCAAGGGCAACCAGGCCTTCGGGGAATGGATCAGCAATGGCAGTACGACCGGGAAAGATCTCATCAACAGCCCGGAAATGATGCAGTCGGCCTGGAATTCGATCATCAAGGCCGCGGAAAAATACAACCAGCCCGGCAAATTCACCGCCTTCATCGGCTATGAGTGGACTTCGACGCCGGATGGCAACAACATGCATCGTAATGTCATCTACCGCGACGGCGGCGACAAAGCGGGGCAGGTGCTGCCATTCTCCGCCTACGACAGCCAGGATCCGGAAAAGCTCTGGACATGGATGCAGGGCTATGAAGACAAGACCGGTGGCAAGGTGCTGGCGATTCCGCACAACGGCAATCTCAGCGGTGGCATGATGTGGGCGGCTCAGACGGTTTCCGGCAAGCCCTATGACCGTGCCTATGCCGAATTGCGTGCCCGACGCGAACCGATCATCGAGGTTACTCAGCCCAAAGGCACCAGTGAGGCGCATCCGGCACTGTCGCCGTCCGACGAATTCGCCAATTTCGAGGTCTGGGATAAATCCAATCTCGGCGGGAACCATCCGATTGGCAAAGAGGCATTGGCCGGCAGTTACGCCCGCGAAGCCCTGAAGAACGGGCTAGCCTATGAACAGAAGATCGGCGCCAATCCCTTCAAGTTCGGCATGGTCGGCAGCACCGATGCGCACACCGGGTTGTCCACCGTCGATGAAGACAACTTCTTCGGAAAAACGACAACCACCGAACCCAGTGCGGAACGCTGGAAGCATGCCGCCATACCGGCCATGAAACCGGAATTGACCACCTACGGCTGGGCGCTGGGCGCATCCGGTCTGGCGGCGGTCTGGGCCCGTGAGAACACCCGCGAATCATTGTTCGAGGCCATGGAGCGACGCGAAGTCTACGGCACCACCGGGCCGCGGATGTCGGTACGTCTGTTCGGCGGCTGGGACTTTTCCAATGACGATGCACAAAGCCGTGAACTGGCCAAACTCGGTTATGCCAAAGGCGTTCCGATGGGCGGCACACTGCCCAAAGCACCGGCCGGGAAAGCCCCTACCTTTTTGCTGGCTGCCATGAAAGACGCCATGGGCGCCAACCTTGACCGCTATCAGGTGGTGAAAGGGTGGGTCGATGCCGCCGGAAAAACGCATGAGAAGGTGTATGACGTGGTCTGGTCGGACAACCGCAAGCCCGGCGCCGACGGGCGCCTGCCCGCCGTCGGCAATACCGTCGATGCGGTCAATGTGACCTATACCAATACCATCGGCGCTGCCGAATTGAAGGCGGTGTGGGCCGATCCGGAATTCGATCCCCAACAACGTGCCTTCTACTACGGCCGTGTCCTGCAGATTCCGACCCCGCGCTGGACCGCGTTCGATGCGAAACGATATGCACTGAAATTGCCCAAAGAAGTCCCGATGACGGTCATCGAACGTGCGTACACTTCCCCCATCTGGTACAACCCGCAATAATCCATCCAAATTAAAAGGACGAATAACATGAAAATCATGCACACTGCCAGTCGATTCGCAGCTGCTAGCCTGCTGTTTCTCTCGATACCCGCATCTGCAGGCGAGGTCACCGTTACCTGGTCCGATCCCGCGAAATTCACCGACATCGTGGCAAGCAACAGCACCGACAAATCCTACCGCAAGAGCGTGGAAAAAGCCCTGAGTGCGGAGTTCAAAGCCCAGGCGGCGAAGCTCCCGGCCGGCCAGAACATGAGCGTGCACGTCACCAATGTGGATCTGGCCGGAGAGGTCGATCCCATACCAAGCCGAGCCGGCTACCGGGTTAGGGTTCTGAAAGATATCTACTATCCGCAGATCAGCCTGGATTACCGCATCACCGATGCGTCCGGCGCAGTCGTCAAGGAACAGAAGGGCGCGGTTCTGAAGGATGCCGGGTTCCTCGCCAGCGCTTCGAATGCTTCCGCGCGCCAGGATTTCTACTATGAACGCCATATGATCAAGGAATGGTTCGGCAAGGAAATCCTTGCCAAGTCCCCGTAACCACGGAGGGCTAAGTTCTTGAATCGGCATCCGGACCCAGCTCCGGATGCCGCCCGGATTCCTCCATGCTGTATTCATCAGGCCGGCTCTGATACAATATCAGCCTGATTATCTTGAAGTTTTCACTGCATGGAACTGAATCCGATCCGCAACCGCATCGCCGAGTTGCAAGAGCGTGTCACCTCGCTCAGGGGGTATCTTTGACTTCGACAACAAAGTCGAACGTCTGGAAGAAGTAAACCGCGAGCTGGAAAGCCCGCAGATTTGGAATGAGCCCGAAAAAGCGCTTGCACTCGGTAAAGAGCGGGCAAGCCTCGACAAGACCGTGTCCGAGATCCGTGGCACGCTCGACGGCCTGGGTGAAGCGCTGGAATACCTCGAACTGGCCGAAATGGAAAACGATGAGGGTATCGTCGATTCGGTCACCGCCGATGTGGCCAAGATTTCCGAACGCGTAGAAAAGCTGGAATTCCGCCGGATGTTCTCCGGCGAGCAGGACCACACCAACTGCTTTGTCGATATCCAGGCCGGTGCCGGCGGTACCGAAGCCCAGGATTGGGCGGAAATCGTGCTTCGCATGTACCTGCGCTTCTGCGAAGCCCGTGGCTGGAAAACCGAGCTGATGGAAGCTTCCGACGGCGATGTAGCGGGCATCAAAAGCGCCACGTTCCGGGTCGAGGGCGAATATGCCTACGGCTGGCTGAAAACCGAAATCGGCGTTCATCGGCTGGTCCGTAAGTCGCCGTTCGATTCCGATAATCGCCGGCATACCTCGTTTTGTTCGGTATTCGTCAGTCCGGAAGTGGATGACAACATCGAAATCGAAATCAATCCTGCTGATCTCCGGACCGACGTCTACCGTTCGTCCGGTGCCGGTGGCCAGCACGTCAACAAGACTGAATCGGCCGTCCGGATTACCCACATCCCGACCAACACCGTGGTTGCCTGCCAGATCGAACGTTCCCAGCACGGCAACCGCGACCGGGCCATGAAAATGCTCAAGGCCAAGCTGTACGAGCTCGAGCTGATGAAACGCAACTCCGAAAAAGACGCGCTGGAAGCGACCAAATCCGACATCGGCTGGGGCAGTCAGATCCGCAGTTACGTGCTCGATCAGAGCCGGATCAAGGATCTGCGTACCGGCATCGAGCGCACCGATACCCAGAAAGTCCTCGACGGCGACCTCGACGAGTTCGTCGAAGCCAGTCTTAAAGCCGGCCTGACCGCCGGCGCCGGCCGCAGCAATTGATTCAAGGAAACCTATGAACGAGAACAGCACCGAACTGCCGCAGGACGAGAACCAGCTCATTGCCGAACGCCGCGCCAAGCTCAAGGCCCTGCGCGAGCGCGGCATCGCTTACCCGAATGATTTCGTGCGCGCTGATTACGCCAGCGATCTGCAGGACGAATACGCCGACAAGGAGCGCTGGACCACGGAAGCGCTGCAGGACCTGGACCGATCCGTCCAGATTGCCGGACGGCTGATGGCCAAACGGGTGATGGGCAAGGCCAGTTTCGCGCAGTTGCAGGACATGTCGGGCCGCATCCAGCTGTATCTGTCGGGTGCCGATCTGGGCGAAGCCTACGAGTCGTTCAAGCACTGGGATGTCGGCGATATCATCGGTGTCAGCGGCGTGCTGACGCGGACCAAGACCGGCGAACTGTCGGTCAAGGGCAAAAGCCTGCGGCTGCTGACCAAATCCCTGCGTCCTTTGCCGGACAAGTGGCACGGTCTTTCCGATGTCGAGCAGCGCTACCGCCAGCGCTATGTCGATCTGATCGTGACTCCCGAAGCACGCGAGGTTTTCATCAAGCGTTCCCAGGTGATTTCGGCCCTGCGCAACTGGCTGGATGCGCAACGCTTCCTGGAAGTGGAAACGCCGATGATGCATTACATCCCCGGAGGCGCCACCGCCAAACCGTTCATGACCCACCACAACGCGCTCGGACTCGATCTGTATCTGCGCGTGGCGCCGGAGCTCTACCTGAAACGCCTGACCGTAGGCGGGCTTGAGCGCATCTATGAAATCAACCGCAACTTCCGGAACGAGGGCGTATCCACCCGCCACAATCCGGAATTCACCATGCTCGAACTGTACGAGGCGTATGCCACCTACAACGAGATCATGGATCTGACCGAGGGCATGATCCGCGCCGCAGCCCAAAAAGTCCTGCCATCCATGCAGACGCATTGGGACGGGGCCGACATCGATCTGTCCCGACCGTTCAAGCGCTGGACCATGACCGATGCCGTACTGGAACACAACCCGCAGATTTCCGCAGCCGATATCCGCGATGTCGCCGCCATGCGCCGGCATTGCGATGCGCTCGGCGTCCGTTACAAGCCAGGTTACGGCTGGGGCAAATTGCTGCTGGAAGTGTTTGAAAAGACCGTCGAACACACGCTGGTGCAGCCGACCTTCATCACCCAGCACCCGACCGAAGTCAGCCCCTTGGCCCGCGCCAACGACAACGATGCCGGTCTGACCGACAGGTTCGAGCTGTTCATCGGCGGCAAGGAAATCGCCAACGGCTTTTCCGAGCTCAACGACTCCGAAGACCAGGCGGCACGCTTCGCCGAACAGGTCAACCAGAAAGAGGGCGGGGATGACGAAGCCATGCATTTCGATGCCGATTACATCCGTGCCCTGGAAGTGGGCCTGCCACCGACCGGTGGCCTTGGCGTCGGCATCGACCGCTTAGTGATGATGCTGACCGGCTCTGCATCCATCCGCGACGTGCTGCTGTTTCCGTACATGCGGCCGGTCAGCGACTGAAGAAAAGGGCGCCGAGGCGCCCTTTTTTTAGGTTTCCTTTGCGCTATCCCGCAACTCCCGCCGCAGGATCTTGCCGACATTGGTTTTCGGCAGTTCGGTCCGGAATTCGATGACTTTCGGCTGCTTGTAACCGGTCAGGTATTCGCGGCAATAGTGGCGGATGTCGTCGGCGGTGATGGACTGGTCCTTGCGCACCACGACGATCTTCACGGCTTCGCCGGATTTTTCATCGGGCACGCCGACTGCCGCCACTTCCAGAATGCCCGGCATGGCGGCGATGACATCCTCGATTTCATTCGGGAACACATTGAAGCCGGACACCAGAATCATGTCCTTCTTTCGGTCGACGATGTAGAAGAAGCCCTTGTCGTCCATCTTGGCGATGTCGCCGGTGTGCAGCCAGCCTTCGGCGTCGATGACCTTGGCGGTCTCATCCGGACGCTGCCAGTAGCCCTGCATGACCTGCGGTCCCTTCACGCACAGTTCGCCGATTTCGCCCTGCGGCAGGATGTTGCCGTCGTCGTCTTTGATGCAGCAATGCGTCGAAGAGATGGGTAGACCGATGGCGCCGTTGAATTCCTTCAGATCGAGCGGATTCATGCAGCAGGCCGGCGAGGTCTCGGTCAGGCCGTAAGCCTCGACCAGGGTCACGCCGGTGACGTTCTTCCACTTCTCGGCCACGGCTTTCTGAACGGCCATGCCGCCGCCGAGGGCGAGGTGTACCCGGCTGAAATCGAGCTTGTCGAATCCCGGTGTGTTCAAAAGCCCGTTGAACAGGGTGTTCACGCCGGTAATCGCGGTGAAATTGCTCTTTTTCAATTCCTTGACAAAGCCCGGCATGTCGCGCGGATTGGTGATCAGGTAGTTCAAACCCCCGAACTTCATGAATACCAGACAGTTCGCGGTCAAAGCGAAGATATGGTAAAGCGGCAGCGCGGTGATGATCACCTCACTTCCTTCCTTGGCGTTCTTGCCGATCCACGACGACGCCTGTTGCATGTTGGCGACCAGATTGCTGTGGCTCAGCATGGCCCCCTTGGAAACGCCGGTGGTGCCGCCGGTGTACTGCAGGAACGCGATTTCTGACGGCTGGATGCTGACGTGGGGCAGTTTGTGCTTCGCGCCGATAGACAGGGCTTTCCGGAAGCGGATTGCGTCCGGAAGATCGTAATCGGGCACGGCCTGTTTGACGTGTTTCAGCACGAAATCGACCAACAGACCCTTCGGTCCGAGCATCTCGCCGACGCTGGTGGTGATGACCTGACGGACTTTCGTTTCGTGAAGCACTTCTTCCGCGGTGCAGGCGAAATTGTCCAGAACGAGCAGGGCGGCGGCTCCGGAGTCGTTGAGCTGGTGTTTCAGCTCGCGGGCGGTGTACATCGGATTGGTATTGACCACGGTCAGCCCGGCACGCAGAACTCCGAAAATGGCAACCGGATACTGCAGGACGTTCGGCAGCATGATGGCGACGCGTTCGCCCTTCTTCAGTTTCAGTTCGTGAATCAGGTAACTGGCGAATTGGGCGCTGAGCCGGTCGACCTCGCGGTAGCTGATGGTCTTCCCGAAATTGCTGAATGCCGGCCGGTCGGCGAATTTATCGATGGCATTTTCCAGCACGGATACGATGGAAGGAAACTCGCTGATGTCGATGTCATGCGGAACATCGGGGGCGTAGCTGTCAAGCCAGGGACGGTTCATGCTCATGGGTTTTTCGGGCAGCGGATGGATATGTCCATTTGAGCATAAGCTCTAAATACTGACAAGCCCGACAGGCAAGAAAAAAGCGGCCGTAGCCGCTTTTTTCATCACGCTTTCACACCTTTCACGCGGCTTTGCGTGCGGCAAGCTGACGCAATACGTAGTGCAGGATGCCGCCGTGGCGGAAGTACTCGACTTCCTTGGGCGTCAGCAGCAGCACTTTGGCCTGGAAACGTTTGACCGATCCGTCGGGCGAGGTGGCGAGCACATCGGCGATTTTGCCGGCGCCGTCTTTCAGGCCGGTGATGTCGAAGCGTTCATCACCCTTCAGACCGTGGCTGGCGGCGCTTTCACCGTCCAGGAACTGCAAGGGCAGCACACCCATGCCGACCAGGTTAGATCGGTGAATGCGTTCGAAGCTTTCGGCAATCACGGCCTTGACACCCAGAAGAGTGGTGCCCTTGGCGGCCCAGTCACGCGAAGATCCGGTACCGTATTCCTTGCCGGCGATGACCACCAGAGGCACGCCTTCGGCCTTGTAGCGCATGGCGGCGTCGTAGATGGCGAGCTTGTCGTTGGACGGATAGTGGATGGTGTTGCCGCCTTCCTCGCCACCCAGCATCAGGTTCTTGATGCGGATATTGGCGAAGGTGCCGCGCACCATCACGTCATCATTGCCCCGGCGCGAGCCGTAGGAGTTGAAATCGACCGGCTTGACGCCCCGCGACTGCAGGAACTGGCCGGCCGGCGAGCTGGCTTTGATGTTTCCTGCCGGCGAGATATGGTCGGTGGTGATCGAATCGCCGAACAGGCCGAGCAGACGTGCGCCCTGGATGTCATCGATGCTGCCGATGGCCATGCTCATGCCGTCGAAGTAGGGCGGATTCTTGATGTAGGTCGAATCGCCGCTCCAGGCGAAGATTTCGCCCTCGGGCGAGGCGATCTGGTTCCAGCGCGAATCGCCTTTGAACACGTCGGCGTAATTCTTCTTGAACATTTCCGGTCCGATCGAAGCCGCGATGGCATCGCTGATTTCCTGGTTGCTCGGCCAGAT
>NZ_JAPDUI010000025.1 GCF_025980345.1 Arenimonas sp. GDDSR-1
TGGCGTGCGCGCTGATGCCGCGCATGGCATGCATGGCCACCGGCCGCATCGGCATGTCGGCATGGCGCTTGCCGTTGCTGTCGGTCCAGGCAATCGGCAGGCTGCGATTATGATCGAATGCGGCCTTGGCGAGCTCGGCGGCCAAGCGCCGGATGGTCGTTGCCGGTACACCGCAACTTTCGCTGGCCATTTCCGGGGAATAGTCATCGCTGCCGTAACGGGCCAGCACATGTTCGAACACCGGCTTGGCCACGCGACCATCGGCCAGTAAGTGAGTTCCGGTGACCACCGGTGAAATGCCGCTGGCGTCGGCCGGACTTTCGGCGTTGGTATCCCGGTTCCAGCACAGGATGCGGCCGTCGGCATCGCGTGCGAACAGGCCGTGTTCGGCCGTGCTAGGCGCTTCCAGCACCAGATGATGGGCGTTGCAGTAGCGCACCAGATAATCCAGATCGATTTGTCCGCTGCGCAGCAGCTCGTGGATCAATGCCATGGCCAGCAGACCGTCGGTGCCCGGCCGGATGCCGATCCATTCATCGGCGCGATTTCAGACGGCCCAGGCCGAGCTTGATCGGATTGGAATCGTGATCTTCGGCCACGCCCCACAGCATCAGATAATCGGCATGTTCCCAATCCGGTTCGCCGAATTCCCAGAAGCTGCCGCCGAGGGTGTACAGTCCGCCGGCCGCCATATTCACCGAACAGAAGCCGCCATGCGCGGCATAGTTGTAGGTGCCGAATTGCTGTGCCCACCAGCCGGTCAGGGCCTGCGACTGGTCGCGCCCGGTGAAAAAGGCCAGACGGTTCGGATCCAGCGCGCGCGCCGCCGCCAGTTTTTCCGTGGCCAGCTGCAGGGCTTCGTCCCACTCGATTTCCTCGAACCGGTTTTCGCCGCGCTCGCCGATGCGCTTCATCGGCTTTTTCAGCCGCGCCGGCGAATAGTGCTGCTTGATGCCGGCCGCGCCCTTGGCGCAGAGCACCCCGCGGTTGACCGGATGCCCGGGATTGCCTTCGATATAGCGGACCTTGCCGTCCTTGAGATGGACCTGGATGCCGCAGCGGCAGGCGCACATGTAGCAGGTGGTGCGCGCAATGCGGTCGCCGGGCGGTTCGTTCAGGGCCAGTACGGGATCGGTCATGCGCTTATTGTGGCATAAACGTCCCTGCCGTTCGGGTTCAGCCGCCGAAGCTTTTCCAGAGCGTGCGTCCGCTGACGAGGATGATCAGCAGTCCGACCACGGCCATCATCGGCCGGTGCGGAACCCGTTTGGCGATCAGTCCGGCCAGCGGCGCCGCGCAGACCCCGCCGATGGCCAGCGCCAGCACGATGTCCCAGTGATCCATGCCGATGCTGGCGATGAATACCGCCGATGCGGTCAAGGTCACGAAAAATTCCACGGCATTGACCGTACCGATGGTGTAACGCGTGTGGTTGCCGCGCGCCAGCAGGGTCGAGGTCACGATCGGGCCCCAGCCCCCGCCGCCGATGGCGTCGATCAGTCCGCCGAAAAACCCCAGCGGTCCGACCCGCTTCTCGACATGGATCGGGTTGATTTCCCGGAACGATTTCAGCAGCACATAGACGCCCATCAGCACCAGATAGCCGGCAACCCAGGGTTTCAGGACCTCGCCATCCAGCGCGGTCAGCACATAGGCGCCGAGCGCGGCGCCGATCATGCCGGGAATGACCAGGCGCTTGAACAGCGGACTGTGCACGTTGCCGAAGCTGTGGTGCGAGACCGCCGACGCGCCGGTGGTGAAGGTTTCGGCCATATGCACGGTGGCACTGGCCGCCGCCGGCGATACGCCGGCCGCCAACAGGAACGAAGACGCGGTCAGGCCGTAGGCCATGCCCAGCGCCCCGTCGATCATCTGGGCACCGAAGCCGATCAGGATGAACAGCAGGAAGGTTTGATCGATGAAATCGGGCATGTCGGAATCCGGACGGGAATCGGGACGCGCCCGCAGCCGTCAATTTACTCCGTTAGCGTCCGCCAAGGCAAATAACGGAATGCTATGATGTTATGCAATGGACCGTTATGACCGCATATTCGCCCTGCACAAGCGCCTGAAAGACGCCCGCTATCCGGTGGCCGCGCTCACGCTGGAAGAGGAGCTCGGCTGCTCGCGGGCCACGCTTTACCGCGATGTCGCCTTTCTGCGCGACGTGCTGCATGCCCCGCTGCTGAGTACCGACTCCGGGTTTTTCTACGACCGCCTGCAGATCGATCAATTCGAGCTGCCCGGACTCTGGTTCAGCTCGGACGAGCTGCATGCTTTGCTGGCCACCCATGAGCTGCTCAACCGCAGCGGCGCCGATGTGCTCGGCGGCGCGCTGGCGCCTTTGAAAAAGCGCATCGACATGCTGCTGGCCAACCAGAGCCAGGGCAAGCGCTGGCCGATCGAGCGCATCCGCGTCATCGGCTCCTATACCCGCGAGCGCGACGAGACCACATTCCGCCAGGTCGCCGGCGCGGTGCTGTCGCGCAAACGCCTGCGCTTCGACTACACCGCGCGCTCGACCGACCGGCTGACTACGCGGACCGTATCGCCGCAGCGGCTGACCCATTACCGCGACAACTGGTATCTGGATGCGCTGGATCATGAACGCGACGCGCTGCGCAGCTTTTCGGTCGACCGCATGGCGCATGTGCGCGTGCTGGATGATGACGCCGAAGATGTCAGCGAACACGACCTCAATCTGCAGCTGACCGACGGTTACGGTATTTTTTCCGGCCCAGCCCGGCATACCGCCACCATCGTGTTTTCGGCCGAAGCCGCGCGCTGGGTTTCGGAGGAACACTGGCATTCGAAACAGGAAGGCCGCTTCCTGGACGACGGCCGTTATGAACTCAAGGTGCCTTATTCCAATCCGCGCGAGCTGCTGATGGACGTGCTGCGCTATGGCGCCGATGCCGAAATCACCGCGCCGGTCTCCCTGCGCGAGTCGGCCAAGTCCAGCCTGCAGCTGGCGCTGTCCAATTACGGCGTTTAAGCCCGCGATGCGCAAGGATGACGGCAAAGGCATCGCGCTGGTCCTCGGTGCCGGCGGTGCGCGCGGCCTGGCGCATATCGGCGTCATCGAAGAACTGCAGGCCCGCGGCTACCGCATCGAGGCCGTGGTCGGCTGCTCGATGGGGGCGCTGGTCGGCGGCATCTACTGCGCCGGGCGTCTGCCGGAGTACCGGCAATGGGCCTGCTCGCTGACGCGCGGGGAGGTGTTCCGTCTGGTCGACTTCGCCTTCGGCCATCCCGGCTTCATCAAGGGTGACCGCGTGATCGGCGTGCTGCGCCAGCTGGTCGGCGAGCACCGCATCGAAGACCTGCCGGTGGCTTACAAAGCGGTCGCCACCAATCTCGATTCGCGCTGCAAGGTCTGGCTCGACAGCGGCCCGCTGTTCGATGCCATCCGTGCCTCGATCGCCATTCCGATGCTGCTCACGCCCTATCATCACCAGGGTCAGGATCTGGTCGATGGCGGCCTGCTGGCGCCCCTGCCGGTCTCCGGCACCCGCGACTATGCCGGACTGCGGGTCATCGCGGTCGACATCAATGCCCCGAATCCCGGGACCGCTACGCCGGTCGCGGCGGTATCGGATCCGTTGGCCGCCGATTCTGCCGAAGCCGGTACGCTCGGTGCCATTGAAAAAGGCTGGGCGCGCCTGCTGCAGAGCATCGGCCGCGGCAATCCGGCCGCGCCGGGGGCGAAAGTCAACCGCAGCGTGATGGAGCTGATGTCACGCTCGCTGAGCACCATGCACGGCTACATGACCGAGATGCAGCTCGCGCAGGATCCGCCCGATGTGTTGATCGGCATTGCCCATGATGCCTGCGCCATCTACGAATTCTGGCGCGCGGCGGAATTGATCGAGCTCGGCCGGCAGGCCGCGGCGCGGGCGTTGGATCAGTTCGAAGCCGGCAGCTGATCGGGCGTCTGCGGGACGCGTTTCATCGCGGCCGGATCGTAGCCGTAGGCGCGCAGTTTTTCCTGAAGTCCGGCCAGCGTGGCGTCGTCCATCACCGGATCGCGCGCGAACACCCAGGCCAGCGAGCGGTCCGGATTGCCGATCAGGGCCCAGCGGTAGTCGGGCGAGACTTCCAGAATCAGCAGCTGGGCGCGGATCAGCCCGCCCCAGAAGCGGACCTGCCAGTGCGTGTTGCGGGTTCCCGGATACACCCGTGCCGTGGCCTGCATGCGCTGTTCCGGCTGGCCGAAGGCTTTCCGGTATGCGAACACATTATCGATCTTGCCGTCCGGTTTGAGCGCATAGATGTCGGCGGTCGCCACTTTGCCGTTCTCGGCGAAATACGGAATGTGCGAAATCACCCACCAGCGTCCCATGTAGCGCTCGAGGTCGACATCGGCGCTGCTGGTCAGCGGCGCCGGTTTGCCGGATTTGGCGTAACTGTAGGCGGTCAGCCCCAAGCCGATAAGCAGCGCGGCAAGCAGAATTTTGCCCATGAGTTGTTCTCCTAAAGCACAAGCATGCGCCCCGGCGGCTGAAGGTGGCGTCAATATCGGGCGCTCTCAGGATTTGAGAAGCCGCTTGCCGATACTGGCCTGAAACCGCGATGGAGACCGCCATGAACGCTCAAATCCTCAATCGATATTGCTGGCAGCTGCCCCTGCTGGCGCTGCTGGGTCTGTCGCTACTGCCGGATCTGCCGTGGTGGCATCCCGTCATTGGATACTGGCCGCTGTGGCTGCTGGCCATGCCGGTTACGGCGCTGGCGCGCTCCCTGATGATGGTGCGTCGTACCGTTCCGGCGGCTCCTGTTTCGCAAGTGCTTGTTTTTCCGACGGCCCGCAAACACGCCGGAGACGAATCCCGCAAAGCGGCGTGAAGGTGCGTCGGCGCCGGCGCGGGGATTTATGGTATTTTCGGATTCCCCGTTGATGCCCAGGAATTGAATGCATGCGTCTTTCCGCCTTGATGTTGTCCGCCGTCCTAACGGCTCCGGCCGGAGCCCAGAAGATGAGTGAAGATCCATACCTGTGGCTGGAGGGGGTGGAAGACGCCAAGGCCTTGGATTGGGTGCGTGCCCGCAATGCCGTCTCGGAAAAGCAGCTGGCCGGCGATCCGGGTTTTGAAGCCCTGCGCGGCAGTCTGCTGGAAATCCTCGACTCCAACGCCCGCATTCCCTACATCAGCAAAATGGGGGATTTCTACTACAACTTCTGGCGCGACAAGCACAATCCGCAGGGGGTCTGGCGCCGTACCACTCTGGCCGAATACCGCAAGGACACGCCGCGCTGGGAAGTCCTGCTCGATATCGATGCGCTCGGCAAGGCCGAAGGCGTCAATTGGGTCTGGGGCGGCGCCGATTGTCTGCGCCCGGCCTACGACCGCTGCCTGATTTCGCTGTCGCGCGGCGGTGCCGACGCCGATGTGACCCGCGAATTCGATGTATCGGACCGGGCGTTCGTTGCCGGCGGATTCGCAAGGCCGGAAGCCAAGGGCGAAATCGGCTGGATCGACGCCGATACCGTCTATGTCAGTACCGATTTCGGCCCCGGATCGATGACCAGTTCGGGCTATCCGCGCATCGCCAAAGAGTGGAAGCGCGGCACGCCCTTGTCTGCGGCCAAGACCGTGTATGAAGGTGCGGAATCCGATATTTCGGTCGGCGCCTACCGCGATGATACGCCGGGCTTCGAGCGCGATTTCGTTTACCGCGGCCTGACGTTCTACACCAACGAGCTTTACCTGCGCGGCAAGGAGGGTGCGTTGCGCAAGCTCGATCTGCCCGACGGTGCCCAGAAGAGCGCGTTCCGCGAATGGCTGAGCGTGGAGCTGCGCCAACCGTGGACGGTCGGCGGAAAGGACTACAAGGCCGGTAGCCTGTTGGCCATCCGTCTCGATGCGTTCCTGTCCGGAGCACGGAATTTCGACGTATTGTTCGAGCCGGCGCTGAACACCTCGCTGGCCAGCAGTGCGGTGACCAAGGACCACGTCATCCTCAATGTGCTGGAAGACGTCAAGAACCGCTTGTATGTGCTGACGCCCGGAAAGGACGGCTGGACCCGCGTGCCGCTGACCGGCGCGCCGGCATTCGGTACGGTCGGCATCAGCGCGGTGGATGCCGAGGCATCCAACGACTACTTCATGACCGTCACCGATTATCTGACTCCGACTTCGCTGCTGCTGGGAACGGTCGGAAAGGCGCCGGAAAAACTGAAGCAGCTGCCCGGTTTCTTCGATGCCAGCCAGCATGAAATCAGCCAGCAGTTCGCCACCAGCAAGGACGGCACCCGCGTACCGTATTTCATGGTGTCGAAGAAGAATCTGGTGCGCAACGGCAAGAATCCGACGCTGCTTTACGGTTATGGCGGCTTCGAAGTGTCGCTGACGCCGAACTATTCCGCCTCGGTCGGCCGGGCCTGGCTCAGCCAGGGCGGGGTGTATGTGGTCGCCAACATCCGCGGCGGCGGCGAGTACGGACCGCGCTGGCACCAGGCGGCGCTGAAAGCCGACCGCAACAAGGCTTACGAGGATTTCGCCGCGGTCGCCGAAGATCTGATCGCGCGCAAAATCACCACATCCAAACATCTGGGCATCCAGGGTGGCAGCAACGGCGGCCTGCTGATGGGCAACATGACCGTGATGTATCCGCAGCTGTTCGGCGCCGTGGTCTGCCAGGTGCCGCTGCTCGACATGAAGCGCTACCACAAGCTGCTGGCCGGCGCGTCGTGGATGGCGGAATACGGCAATCCCGATACCGACGACTGGAACTTCCTCAAGGCCTATTCGCCCTACCAGAACGTGCGCAGGGACGTGCGCTATCCGCCGGTGCTGTTCACCACCTCGACCCGCGACGACCGCGTGCATCCGGGCCATGCCCGCAAGATGATGGCGCGCATGATGGAGCAGGGCCATGACGTCACTTATTACGAAAACATCGAAGGCGGCCACGGCGGCGCCGCCAACAACGCCCAGTCGGCTTATATGTCGGCGCTGGCCTACACCTTCCTGAAACAGAAACTTTTCCCGGGGAGCGGGCCATGATGCCCATCCGCAATGTCTTGCTGCTCGCCTCGTTGACCTGGAGTGCCCTCGTGTCCGCCGAAACCCCGAAACCGCCTGTGATTGCCAAGAAAACACATGCCGTGACCGCACCGCACGGTGCCGTCCGCAACGACGATTACTACTGGCTGCGCGACGACACGCGTAAGAATCCCGAAATGCTGGCGGTGTTGAACGCCGAAAACGCCTACGCCGATGCCCTGCTGGCCCCGTCCAAGCCGACCGCTGACAAGCTGTACGCCGAAATCACCGGCCGAATCAAGCAGGACGATTCCTCGGTGCCGTTCCTGCGCAAAGGCTACTGGTACTACACCCGCTTCGAGACCGGCAAGGATTACGCCATCATCGCCCGCCGCAAGGACAGCATGCAGGCGCCGGAAGAAATCCTGTTCGACCAGAATGCCATGGCCGAGGGCAAGGGCTACTTCGCCATCGGCGATTATGAAATCAGCCCGGACAACCGTCTGGTGGCCTGGGCCGAAGATGCGGTCGGCCGTCGCCAGTACACGTTGCGGGTGAAGGATCTGGTCACCGGTGCCGTTTTCGCCGATGTCGTGGAGAATGTCGAGCCCAACATCGTCTGGGCCGATGACAACCGCACCCTGTTCTACATCGAGAAGGATCCGGTCACGTTGCTGAGCAAGCGGGTCAAGACCCATGTGCTGGGCAGCGCCGCCAAGGAAGATGCCCTGGTTTACGAAGAGGCCGATGACAGCTTCTACATGGGCATCAGCCGGACCCGTTCCGATGCCTACATCTGCATCGACGTGCAGAGCACGGTCAGCTCGGAGATGCGTTGCACCGCCGCCGCCGCGCCCGGAGAATTCACCGTATTCGCACCGCGTCAGCGTGATGTCGAGTACAGCGCCGACCACCTCGACGGCCGCTGGGTCATCCGCACCAACTGGAACGCCCCCAACTTCCGGCTGATGACACGCGACGAGGCGGCTTCCGCCGGTGACCGCAAGGCCTGGAAAGAACTGGTACCGCACGCCGGTGATGTGTTCATCGAGGGCTTCGAACTGTTCAAGGGCTTCATCGCCATCGAAGAGCGTTCCAACGCCCTGCTGCGTCTGCGCACGCTCGCCGCCGACGGCAAGAGCGCCTTCGTGGCCAGCGACGAGCCGGCCTACACCATGGGCCTGAACGTCAATGCCGAGCCGGGCACCGACTGGCTGCGCTACGCCTATACCTCGCTGACCACGCCGAACACCGTTTACGAAGTGAATGTGAAAACCGGCGAGCGCCGGCTGCTCAAGCGCGATCCGGTGCTGGGCGGTTACGCGCCCGAGGATTACGTGACCGAACGCCTGTGGGCCACGGCCCGCGACGGCACCCGCATTCCGGTGTCGGTGGTGTACAAGCAAGGCTTCAAGAAAGACGGCAAAGCCGCGCTGCTGCAGTACGCCTATGGCAGTTACGGTTCCAGCACCGATCCGCGCTTTTCGATCATCAACGTCAGCCTGCTCGACCGCGGCATGGTCTATGCCATCGCGCATATCCGCGGCGGCCAGGAAATGGGCCGCGCCTGGTACGACAACGGCAAGCTGCTGAACAAGAAGAACACCTTCACCGACTTCATCGACGTCACCCGCTTCCTGGTCGGCGAAGGCTATGCCGCGAAAGACCGCGTTGCCGCTTACGGCGGTTCGGCCGGCGGGCTTCTGATGGGCGCCATCGCCAACATGGCGCCGCAGGACTACACCCTGATCATTTCGCAAGTGCCGTTCGTGGACGTGGTCACCACCATGCTCGACGAGAGCATCCCGCTGACCACCAACGAGTACGACGAATGGGGCAATCCGGCCGACCGCAAATACTACGACTACATGCTGTCGTATTCGCCGTACGACAACCTTGAACGCAAGGCCTATCCGACCATGTTCATCGGCACCGGCCTGTGGGATTCGCAGGTGCAGTATTTCGAGCCGGCCAAATACGTGGCCAAGCTGCGCGAACTCAAGACCGGTCCGAATCCGGTGGTGTTCCGGGTCAACATGGAAGCCGGTCATGGCGGAAAATCCGGGCGTTTCCGGCGCTACCAGGAAAGTGCCGAGCAGTTCGCCTACATGCTGGAAGTGCTTGGCGTCAAATAATCCGGAGGCTTTCTTCGGCACGGGCCCGCATTGCGGGCCCTTTTTCATGCCCGCCGGACCGGGAACGGCTATACTTTGCCCATGAAACGACATGTCCTGAAACCCCTCGTTCTGCTGCTGTGCGGCAGCCTGCTGCTGGCCGCCTGCGGCAACAAAGGTCCGCTGGTCAAACCCGAGCCGGCGAAGACCGGAGCCGGAGCCGCGCAGTGAATTCCCTGCGTTTTGCCAAGATGCACGGCGCCGGCAATGATTTCGTGGTCATCGATTGCCGTGATGGCGCCGCGTTGCCGGATGCCGAGGGCATCCGACGCATGGGCGACCGCCATTTCGGCATCGGCTTCGACCAGCTGTTGACCGTGGAAGCGCCGGAAACACCCGGCGCCGTGGCGTCCTACCGCATTCTCAACCAGGACGGCAGTTTCGCCGGCCAATGCGGCAATGGCGCGCGTTGCGTCGCGCACTGGCTGGTGCGCAGCGGAGTTACCGATGTGCCCGCATTCGAACTCGACAGCCCTGCCGGGGTGATCCGTGTTCGCCGGATCGGAAACGATTATGCGCTCGGCATGGGGCATCCGCGTTTCGCGCCGGCGCAGATTCCCCTGCTGGCGGAAGCGGAAGCCCTGCAGTATTTCCTGCCTCTGGATGGCGTGACGCACGCGTTTTCCGCAGTGTCCATGGGCAATCCGCATGCGGTATTCCGGGTCGACAGCGTCGTGGATGCGCCGGTTGAACGCTGGGGCAAAGCGGTGCAGGCCGCCCAGGTCTTTCCGGAAGGCGTCAATGTCGGTTTCGCGGAAGTGCTGGACCGCGGCAACATCCGTCTGCGCGTGTACGAACGCGGTGTCGGCGAGACCTTGGCCTGCGGTTCCGGCGCCTGTGCCGCCGCGGTCAGCCTGATGCGGCAGAACCTGGTGGCGCGTACGCTGGCGGTGCATTTGCCGGGCGGAACGCTTATGATTGATTGGCCGGACGATGCGGCGGCGGTCACCATGACCGGCCCCGCGGTCTGGGTCTATGACGGAGAATGGCGTGATGATTGACGACCGGGCGGAAAAACTGAGCGCGCACGAAGTGGCGGTGTGGCTGCGCCGGCATCCGAATTTCCTCGGCCAGTTTCCCGATCTCGCGCTCAGTCTGGTGGTGCCGAAGGAAGACGGCAAGACCGCGTCGCTGTCGTCCTACCAGCTCGAAATCCTGCGCGACAAGAACCGCGATCTGACCCGCCGTCTCAACGAGCTCGGCATGAATGCGCAGGACAACGAGCGCCTGACCCAGCATCTGCAGACGCTCAGTCTCGCCCTGCTGCGCGCCCGTCTGCCGGCCGACATCGTGCAGACCCTGGCGGCCTGCCTGAAGGAGGATTTCGCCGGCGAGTGCGTGCGGATCATCAGTTTCACGGCCGTGCCCGGCATGCTCGGCGACTGGTTCAGCCATATCCCGGCCGAAGATCCGCGCCTGCAGCCGTTTGCCGATTGTCTGGCCAACGGCGAGCCGATCTGCGGCCGCCTCAATCCGGAAAAACTGCCGGTGCTGTTCGGCGACGACCGCACGCACACGCAGTCCATCGCCCTGATACCGGTCACCGATGTCGGCCTGATCGCCGTCGGCAGCGCCGATCCGCACCGCTTCTATCCCGGCATGGGCACGCTGTTCCTGCGCTGGATCGGCGAATTGTTCCAGACGGCGTTGATCCAATCCCGGCGATGAGCGGCATCGCCGCCGGCATCGACCGTTTTCTCGACCATCTGGCCGTGGAGCGGCAGGCCTCGCCGCACACCCTGAGCAACTACCGCCGTGATCTGCTGGCCTGGCAGGACTATTGCCGGCAGCAGAACATCGAAGATCCGGAGCAGCTGCAGTTCGCGCATATCCAGCAGTTCATGGCCCAGGAGCACCGGCGCGGGCTTTCGGCCAAGAGCGTGCAGCGCCGGCTCTCGGCGCTGCGCAGCCAGTTCAAATTCCTGATGAAGCGCGGCGAACTGCGCAACGATCCGAGCGCCGGCCTGCGCGCGCCGAAGGCGCCACGCAAGCTGCCGCAGGTGCTGGATGTCGATGAGGCGGTGCGTCTGGTGGAACTGCCGACGGCCGGCGGCCTCGGCCTGCGTGACCGTGCCCTGCTCGAGCTGCTGTATTCCTCCGGCCTCCGCGTTTCGGAGCTGTGCGCCCTGCGCTGGCGCGACCTCGATCTGGACGACAGCCTGGTGACCGTCTTCGGCAAAGGCAGCAAGACCCGCATCGTTCCGGTCGGCAGTCACGCGCGCGCGGCCCTGACGGCGTGGCAGGCGGAAAGCGCCGCGGCCTCCGATGCGCCGGTGTTTCCCGGCCGGGGCGGCGCGGCCATCAGCACGCGGGCGGTGCAGCTGCGCCTGCGCCAGCTCGCGCAGCAGCAGGGCATCTGGAAGCGGGTGTATCCGCATCTGCTGCGGCACAGCTTCGCCAGCCACATGCTGGAATCTTCCGGCGATCTACGCAGCGTGCAGGAACTGCTCGGCCATGCCGACATCGCCACCACCCAGATCTACACGCACCTCGATTTCCAGCGCCTGGCCACCGTCTATGACGCCGCACATCCGCGCGCGAAACGCAAAAAAGAAACGCCATGAGCCCCAGACCGACCGACCTGATCCTGCACCGCGCCTCCCATCTGCTGGAGGTGGCCTTCGACGACGGCAGCCGTTACCGGCTGCCCTGTGAGTACCTGCGGGTCGAATCGCCCTCGGCCGAGGTGCAGGGCCACAGCCCGGACCAGCGCGTGTGGGTCGCCGGCAAGCGCGATGTCAACATCAGCGCCATCGAAGCGGTCGGCAATTATGCGGTGGTGCTGCGCTTCAATGACGGTCACGAGACCGGCATCTACACCTGGAGTTTCCTCAAGGAACTGGGCGAACAGCAGGAGGCGCGCTGGGCGCGCTATCTCGAAGCGCTGGCGGCGCAGGGCCTGAGCCGTTAGCCCTCAGAGATCGTCTTTGCCGCTGAGTTCCAGTTCCATGTCATCGGCCGCTTCGGCGGCGATTTCCAGCGCGCTTTCCAGCGCTTCGGCATTGACGCTGTCCGGCAGCTTGATCACGTAATACAGGACCTCGTCGCGGATTTCCCAGCTGCCGAGCTTGTACTCGCCGCTGCTTTCCAGCAGTTCCTTGGTCTTGGCGCCCGACAGCGGAACATCGGCGAGCTTGAGTGCCGGCGCGAAGACTTCCCGGATCTCGAACACGCCGACGCTCTCGGTTTTACCGGAAACGAAGACCAGCTGCGAGCGGTCTTCCGTTTTGTAGGAAAAGGTCAGTTTGAAATCGCCGTCCTCGTAAACTTCGTACTTCATGCCGCGCTCGTCGAGGCGTTTCTTCACGCTGGCATCGCCGGCCGGAGCGGCGGCGGCGGAACCGGCGGACAGGGCGGCAGCGAGCAGGACGGCGTTACGGGCGGAGCGGGTCATGGGCGGTCTCGGACGGAAATGGAGCGACCATTCTGGGCCATCGGGTGCCTTGCGTCCAGCCGGAACCGCCGTGAAATGGCGCCCGCGGCGTGTGATAATAGGCCATGAACGAGAAAACCACCCATTTCGGCTTCCGCGACGTCCCGGTCGGGGAAAAGAAGAAACTGGTCGGCGAGGTGTTCACCTCGGTCGCCCGGAAATACGACGTGATGAACGATCTGATGTCTTTGGGCGTGCACCGTCTGTGGAAGCGCTATTTCACCGGTACTTCCGGCATCAAGCGCGGCGACCGCGTACTCGATCTGGCCGGCGGCACCGGCGACATCGCCAAACTGCTGCTCGAACGCGTCGGCGACACCGGCGAAATCGTCATCGGCGACATCAACCGCGAGATGCTCGGTGTCGGCCGCGACCGGCTGACCGATCTCGGCCTGGTCAAGGGTCTGCGCTATGTGCAGCTCAATGCCGAAGCGCTGCCGTTTCCCGACAGCAGCTTCGATGCCATCACCATGGCCTTCGGCCTGCGCAACGTGACCGACAAATCGGCCGCGCTGAAATCCATGCATCGCATCCTGAAGCCGGGCGGCAAGCTCATGGTGCTGGAGTTCTCGGAAGTGCAGGCCGAGTGGTTCCGGCCGATCTACGATTTCCATTCGTTCAAAGTACTTCCCAGACTCGGCGAGCTGATTGCCGGCGATGCGCACAGCTACCGCTATCTGGCCGAGTCGATCCGCAAACATCCCAACCAAGCCGGCCTGAAGGCGCTCATGGAAGAGGCCGGGTTCGAGCGCTGCGCGGTGCGCAACCTTTCCGGCGGCATCGTCGCCATCCACAGCGGTTTCAAGATCTGAGAGAAATGCCCATGTTCCGAATGCTGATTGCCGCCGCACTGGCGCTTGTGCTCACCGCCTGCAAGCCCGCCGCCGAAACCGCCGCGCCTGCCGCCAATGTCGTGGACACCCGCGATGTCCCCGATCCGAATTCCTACGCGACGCCGGATACGGTCCGCATCCAGCATCTGGTGCTGGATCTGCGCGCCGACATGGTCGCGCGCACCCTGGCCGGCAGCGCCGAACTGCATCTGAAGTGGGCGGATGAAAAAGCCCGCGAACTGGTGCTGGATACCCGGGATCTGCAGATCGGCGGCGTGCAGGGCTTCGACGGCAAAACCTGGAAGACGCTGCCTTACCGGCTCGATGCCGCCGATGCGGTGCTCGGCTCGGCCTTGCGCATCAAGCTTCCGTCCGCGCTGCCGCGGGTGCGCATCCGTTACAGCACGGTTCCGCAGGCTTCCGGCCTGCAATGGCTGACGCCGGAAATGACCTCCAGCAAACAGCCGTTCATGTTCAGCCAGTCGCAGGCCATCCACGCCCGCTCCTGGGTGCCGCTGCAGGATACGCCGGGGGTGCGCTTCACCTACGATGCCCGTATCCGCACCGATGCCGGGCTGATGGCGCTGATGAGCGCCGACAACGATCCGAAGGCGGTGCGCGACGGCGACTACCGTTTCAGCATGCCGCAGAAGATTCCGTCCTATCTGCTGGCCATCGCGGTCGGCGACGTGGTGTTCAAACCGATTTCGTCGCGGTCCGGCGTCTGGGCCGAACCGGGCGTGGCCGATGCCGCCGCCGCCGAGTTCGCCGATACCGAGAAAATGATCCAGGTGGCCGAGAAACTTTACGGTCCTTACCAGTGGGGCCGTTACGACATGCTGATCCTGCCGGCCAGTTTCCCGTTCGGCGGCATGGAAAATCCGCGTCTGAGTTTCATCACGCCCACGGTCATCGTCGGTGATAAATCCCTGACCAGTCTCATCGCCCATGAATTGGCGCATTCCTGGTCCGGCAATCTGGTCACCAACAGCTCCTGGAAGGACATCTGGCTGAACGAAGGCTTCACCAGCTATGTCGAGAACCGCATCGTCGAGCAGGTTTACGGCCGCGAACTGGCCGACATGGAAAACGTGATCAGCCAGGCCGGTCTGGCCGAAACCCTGAAGAACACGCCGCCGGCCGATCAGGTGCTGGCCCTGCCGCCGCTGGCGGGCCGCGACCCGGACGAGGCGCTCAGCGATGTCGCCTACATCAAAGGCCAGTGGTTTCTGATGTTCCTCGAACAGCGCTTCGGGCGCGAGACCTTCGATGCCTTTCTGCGTCACTGGTTCACCACGCATGCCTTCACCAGCAGCCACAGCACTGAATTCGAACGCTTCCTGACCGTGGAATTGCTGGAAAAGCATCCGGGCAAGGCCAGCATCGGTGAAGTCCGCGAATGGCTGCATGATCCCGGCATCCCGTCATCGGCCAAACCGGCGGTCTCGACGCGGTTCGACGCCGTCGACAAAGCCCAGGCGCAATGGCTGGCCGGCGATGTACCGGCCGGCGATCTCGCCGGCAACGGCTGGGGTACCCAGGAATGGGTACGCTTCCTCGAACGCATGCCACCCGCAATCACCGTTGCGCAAGCCACCGAACTGGATGCCGCCCTGCACTTCAGCGGCACGCCCAATCCGGAAATTGCCCAGCGTTGGTATCCTTTGACGGTGCGTAGCGGCTACACCACCGCCCGTCCGGCGATGGAGAAATTCCTGACCGCCATCGGCCGCCGCAAATTGATCATGCCGATCTACGGTGAATTGGCCAAATCCGAGGAGGGCCGCGCCTTCGCCGCCGCCGTCTTCGAAAAAGCCCGCCCGGGCTACCATCCGATTACCAGCGCCTCGGTCACCGAGGCTTTGAAAGCCCCGGCACCGGAAGCGCAACAGCCGTGAAGAAACTGCTGGCGGCTCTGCTGTTGTTGACCGCCGCGCTCACGGCCGGTGTCTGGCTGTTTCCGGCGCAGATACTGCGCGCCGAATTCGCCCGCCAGCGCCTGCTGGCCGGTGCCGAAGTGCATGAAAAAACCGTGCAGGGCGAACGCTGGCATTATCTGGAAGCCGGCCAAGGCCCGTTGATCGTGCTGGTGCACGGCTATACCGGCAGCAAGGAAAACTGGCTGCCGGTGATGCGGCAGCTGGCGCGAGACCATCGCGTCATTGCGGTTGATCTTCCCGGCTGGGGCGAAAGCACGCCGCAAACCGGCGCCGATTACGGCCCGAGTGCCCAGGCCGAGCGGCTGAGCGCCTTCCTGCAGTCGGAAAGCGAGCCGGCCGCGCTGCTGGTCGGGCACTCGATGGGCGGGATGATTTCCGGCCTGATGACCGCGACGCATCCGCAGCAGGTCGAACGCATCGTGTTCATGTCTTCAGCCGGTGTGCGCTTCACGGAAAATGAATTCGCCCGGCGGGTGCTCAAGGGCGAAAATCCGTTCGCAGTGTATGAAGTCGACAGTTTCCGCGCTTTCCTGCACGAATTCGTATTCGCCGACGCGCCCTATGTGCCGACGCCGATGCTGGGTGCCATCGTCAGCCAGCGCAAAGCGCGCCGGGAGTTCGAGCAGCGCGTGTTCACCCAGATCCGCCTCGGCCCCGAAGCCTTCCTGCTGCAGCAGCGGCTGCCGGAGATCGGCCAAACGGCCGGCCTGCTCTGGTGCGACGGCGACCGGATCATTGATCCGAGTGCGGCGGCGGTGTTCGCGTCCGGTCTGAAACGCTCCGAAACCCGGATCCTGAAAGGCTGCGGCCACATGCCGATGATGGAGCAGCCCGACGCCGTGGCGGTGTTCCTTCTCGCGCGTTTCTGAGTCAGCGACCCTGCTGCTGCAGGGCAATCAATTGCCGGACCAAGGCCGCGGCATCGCCGACCGGCAGGTTTTCCGGCTGGATCACCCGCGTTGTCTTTTCCAGGCCGGTGCAGGCCGACAGCGGAGCTTGCGCCTCGGATCCGAACATGAACCGTACCGCATGTTTCGGCCGCGGCCGCGAAGTCATGAAGCGCTCGGCGATTTCGAGCACGCCCGCCACCTGTGCGGCATTGGTCCAGGGCGCGTAATACAGCACGGCGGGCCGGCCGCTTTCAGTACCGGCCAATTCCGCCTGCAGGCCGTGCGCATTGCCGCAGGGCTCGGCTTGCGTCGGCAGACCGAGACGGGTGAACTGGTACCGCAGATAGGACAGGCGCAGTTCTTCGGCATAGTCGTTGAACTGGTGGCCGGCCGGCTCTGCAACCGCCAGGCCCTGCAGATGTTGGGAGAAATCCTCGGCGGAAATTTCCGGGCCGAAACTGGATTGCGCCGGACAGTCGGGTGCGGCGGTTGCCGCGAATACGGCGCCAAGGGCAAGCAGGGGAAGGTTGAAACGCATGAAGCCTCCGGTCGGGAGGCTTCATTGTAAACGCTGCGCGGCCGATTCTCTATTTGAAATCGGGTTCTTTGCCGGTGAACACCGTCGGTTTCAGGGCCTCGGCCTTGCCGGCTTCGGCTTCGAGGTAGATGATCTTGCCGTATTTGGCGGTGCTGTGCACATACAGTTCGACTTCGCGTTCGAACACCAGATTGCCCTTCACCGTCGTGTTCGGACCGAGCACGATGCGCGGTACTTTCGGCTTGCCCCAGCTCATGCCCCAGTTGCTCGGTTTCTTGACGGTGACATTGCCGCCGATGACGGTGCCGTCGCCGACCGTGATGTTGCCGTTGACGGTTTCCACGCCGCCGCCGACATTCAGCGACAGCAGCTTGATGCTGCCGTTGACGGTTTCGACCTGGTTGCCGATGGTGCTGTGCGCGCCGAGTTCGATCGAGCCGTTGACCGCTTCGACGTCCTTCTGCACGCGCAGGTTGCTGACCCCGACGATGGCGCCGTTGACGGTTTCCACGCTGCGGGCGCTGGCGCCGTTGCGCAGCACGATCTTGCCGTTGACGGTACTGACATCCTGTACGGCGGCGAAGGCATCGATGACGATGCTGCCGTTGACGGTTTCCACGCTGCGGGCCACGGCTTTCTCCTCGACCGTGATCGAGCCGTTGACGGTGTCGATGTCGCCGTAGGTGCGTCCGGCTTCGGCCACCAGGCTGCCGTTGACCTTGGACAGATCGGGCGCGCCGTCGCCGGCCTGCGCCGTCCCGAGGGCGGCGGACAGGGCCAGGGCCAGAGTGATGCGTTGCAGGGTGATACGGTTCATAAACGGTCCTCGCGGAAATGATGGTGCTAGTATTGCCGTGACTGCTAGAATTGTCATGTGTCATAAGTTGGTAGGCAATTCGGCCCATTCGGGACAGGAGCAGGACGTGGCAAAGGCGAAACCGGCGGTATTGCTGATTCTCGACGGCTGGGGTTACCGGGCCGAAAGCGAGGACAATGCCATCGCCCTGGCCGAACTGCCGGCCTGGCGCCGTCTGCTGGCGGAGTGCCCGAATACCCTGATCCATACCGAGGGCCGCTTCGTCGGCCTGCCGGATGGCCAGATGGGCAATTCCGAAGTCGGCCACATGAATATCGGCGCCGGACGCATCGTCTATCAGGATCTGACCCGGGTCGATGCCGCCATCGAGGACGGCAGTTTCGGACGGAATGCCGAATTGCTGGCCGCCATCGCCGCCGCCGAATCCGGCGGTCATGGCCTGCATGTCATGGGTCTGCTGTCGCCCGGCGGCGTGCATAGCCACGAGCAGCATATCTTCGCGTTCCTGCGTCTGGCCAAAGCGCAGGGCGCACGCCGGGTCCGCGTGCATGCCTTTCTCGACGGCCGCGACATGCCGCCGCAGTCGGCCGAGTCCAGCCTGCGCGCGCTTCAAGCCCTGTGCGCCGAACTCGGGCAAACCGAAATCGCCAGCGTCACCGGCCGCTATTACGCCATGGACCGCGACCAACGCTGGGAGCGCATGGCACCGGCCTATGCCGCCATCGCCGGCGCGGCCGGCGTGCATCGCGCAGATGACGCCCTGCAGGCCCTGCAGCAGGCCTACGCCCGCGGCGAAACCGATGAGTTCGTGGCCGCCACTGTACTGCCGCAGGCCGCACCGATGCAGGATGGTGATGCCGTGGTGTTCATGAACTTCCGCGCCGACCGCGCCCGTCAGCTCACTGCCTGTTTCACCGATCCGGCGTTCAGCGGCTTCGATCGTACGCCGCAGCCGAAACTGTCCTGCTTCGTGTGCCTGAGCGAATACGACGCCCGCCTTCCGGCGCGGGTGGCTTATCCGCCGGAAAGCCTGCGCAATACCCTGGCCGAAGTGCTGTCGGCGCACGGCAAGACCCAGCTGCGCATTGCCGAAACCGAAAAATATGCGCATGTCACCTTCTTCTTCAACGGCGGCGTCGAGCAGCCGGTGCCGGGCGAAGAACGCATCCTCATTCCTTCGCCGAAGGTCGCGACCTACGACCTGCAGCCGGAAATGAGCTGCCCGGAATTGACCGTGAAACTCACCGAAGCCATCGCCTCCGGCCGCTTCGATGCCATCATCTGCAACATCGCCAACCCGGACATGGTCGGCCACACCGGCAGCCTGCCGGCCGCGATCAAGGCCGCCGAAGCCGTGGACCGCGCGCTGGCCGCCGTGCGCGCCGCGGTCGAAGCGGCCGGCGGCGTGCTGCTGGTCACTGCCGATCACGGCAATGTCGAATTGATGCGCGATCCTGTCACCGGCGAACCGCATACCGCGCACACCGTGGGTCCGGTCTATTTCGTGCTGTGCGGACATGCCGGTCCGCTGCGCTCCGGCGGTTCGCTGCGCGATATCGCGCCGACCCTGCTGGACCTGATGGCGCTGCCGCAGCCGGACGAAATGACCGGCCGCAGTCTGATCGGAAACACCGCATGATTCCGCGCACGCTGCTGTTGGCGTTCTGCATGATTCTGACGGTAACGGCCGGTGCACAGAGCAAGCCACCGCCGGCCAAGAGCGCCGCCGAAGCGGAAAAGAAAATCGAAACCCTGCGCAAGGAAATCAAGACGCTGACCAAAGCGCAGCGCGAGCTTGAGGAAAAACGCAGCCGGGAAGCGAAACAGCTGCGCCAGATCGACCAGAAAGTCGCCGAAAGCAGCAAAAACCTGAACCGGGTCGAATCGGCCATCGACAGCCAGGAACGCAAGCTCGATGTGCTGGAAACCGAACAGGAAAAACTCGAGCGCGAACTGCGCGCGCAGAAAACGGAACTGGCGCAATTGATGCGTGCCGCCTACCGGCTGGGCGAAAACAGCGAACTCAAACAGCTGCTGTCGCAGGACAAAATCAGCGAAGCCGCGCGCTGGTTGGCCTACCACCGCTATTTCGAGCAGCAGCGCCAGCGCGAAATCGGTGCATTGAGCGCGCAGCTGGAACAGCTGGCGGCGGTCAGCACCGCGATCGAGCGCGAAAAGCAGACCCTGGCACTGCAGAAGACGCAGCAGGAAAAGGCGGTGGCCGATCTGAGTGCACAGCGCAGGGAGCGCAGCACGGTGGTCAGCTCGCTCGATGCCAAATACAAAGACCAGCAGGCGCGCATCAAGGCCCTGGGCAAGGATGAAAAGGCTCTGCGCGGTCTGCTCGATAAACTGCGGCAGGCATCCAGCAGCAGCAAGGCCCCGGCGGTGATCGGCCGTCCGGGTAGCAGCAAACCGGCCACCAAAATCACGCCGAAAAATCTCACCGGCTGGCCGCTGACCGGAACCTTGTTGGCCGGATACGGCAATGCCATGCCGGACGGCCGCCGCAGCGAGGGACTGCTGATCGCCGCCGCTGCCGGATCTCCGGTACACAGTGTCGCCGCCGGGCGTGTGGTCTACGCCGACTGGCTGAAAGGCTACGGCATGCTGATGGTGATCGATCACGGCCGCGGCAACATGAGTCTGTACGCCAACAATGACGCCCTTCTCAAGGATGTCGGCGAATCGGTGGTGCCCGGTGAACGTATTGCCACGGTCGGCACCTCCGGTGCGCAGAACCGCGCCGCGCTGTATTTCGAAATGCGTCTGAACGGCCAGCCGCAGAACCCCAACGTCTGGCTGCGTCCATGAGAATATTTGCCGCCATTGTTCTGCTCAGCGCCACGCTGCCGGCCACCGCCGCGCAGGAAAAAGCCAAGACTCCGCCGGCGCCAAGCGTGCCGGTCGATGAAATCCGGCGGTTTACCCAGGTGTTCGAAGCCGTGCGCGAGAGTTATGTCGATGCCCTGACCGACGAAGAAATCATGCAGGCCGGTCTGCGCGGCCTGCTGCTCGACATCGATCCGCACAGCAGCTATCTGTCGGCCAAACAGGCGCGCGATTTCGAAGACCTGAACGACGGCGGCTATGCCGGTATCGGCATCGAGAGCGATGAGCGCGACCCGACCCGCATCCGCGTGGTCGCGCCGTTCGACGATACGCCGGCGCAGCGTGCCGGTCTGCGTGCCGGCGATTACATCACCGCCATCAACGGCGTTCCGGTCAACAACGAGGACAGCAGCGCCAGTCCCGAACGGCTGCGCGGCAAGCCGGGCACCAAGGCGGTGCTGACCGTGCTGCGCCAGGGCGAGAAATCGCCGCTGACCATCACCGTCATCCGGGAAGTCATTTCCATCCAGAGCGTGAAAGCGCGTTGGCTCGAACCGGGCTATGCCTATTTCCGCATCAGCGCGTTCCAGGGCGATACCGGTCTGGAGTTCCGCCGGCAATGGCAGAATCTGCAGACGGCCGCGCCGGGCGTCAAAACCAAAGGCGTGGTGCTCGATCTGCGCAGCAACCCCGGCGGTCTGGTCAACGCCGCGGTCGAAGTCGCCGACGCCTTCCTGCCGGAAGCAGTGGTGGTCAGCACCAAGGGCCGCAATGCCCTGGCCAACAGCACCTATTACAGCAAACCGGGCGAGCAGTTCAACGGCGTCCCGGTGGCGGTGCTGATCGATGCCGGCAGTGCCAGCGCCTCCGAAATCCTGGCCGGCGCCCTGCAGGACCACAAACGCGCCACCATCATCGGCAGCCGCAGTTTCGGCAAGGGTTCGGTGCAGAACATCATCCGGCTCGACAACGGCGATGCCTTCAAGCTCACCACCTCGCGGTATTACACCCCGAACGACCGCTCGATCCAGGCCCAGGGCATCGTTCCGGACGTGCTGCTGTCGGGCAATGCGCGGGCAGAAGTGACCGAACGCGATCTGCCCAAGCACATCAAGGCCGATGCCACCGATGACGCCGACGCCGAACCCGGCGTGGTGCTGCTGGGCGAATCCTATATCGGCAAGGCCCTGGCCTATCTCAAACAAGGCAAAGCACTGCCGTAAAAAAACCGCCCGAGGGCGGTTTTTTCATGAAGCACGGACGTGTTTACTTCTTGATCAAGCGGACGATGAATAACAGAATCACGGCCCCGATGACCGCGGTGATGAAGCCGCCGAAATCGCCGCCGATGCTCAGGCCGAGCTTGGGCAGCAGCCAGCCGCCGAGAAACGAACCAAGCACGCCGACCACGATGTCACCGATCAGCCCGAAACCGCCGCCTTTCATGATCACGCCGGCCAGCCAGCCGGCCAAGGCGCCGATGACCAGAAAAATAATCAGATCCATATCCCTCTCCCGTTTGTTTGTTATCGGATTGTTGGCAGTGCCAACAGGCCGACTCTACGGCAGAACAGGTAAAAATCCGGTTAAGCGCCCTGCGGTGGTTTGCCCCGCTTCTGCAGGAAGCGCTTGACGATGCGATACAGCATCCAGAGCGCGATGACGAACGCCACCGGCGCCATGAACACCGCAAGCAGGGTCATGGCAATCGCCCCGAGACCTTCGCCGCTGGACACCACCGGATTGGCCAGACCGCCGGTCGGCAGACTGACGGCGGCGCGCAGGGCGGATGTGCCGAGATGCACCATTGAAGACACGCCGCCGCCGGCGATGATGGCGAACGACCACTTCAGCAACGGCGAGGTGTCGCCGAGCGTGGAGGCCGTCATCAGCGTGCCGGCAAGAGCCGCCGCCGGGGCCAGTACGGCATCCAACGCATGGTCGAGCCAGGGAATGTAGTAGGCGCCGACTTCCAGAACGCCGGCGACGCCGAAAGCCAGCATGGCCTGCCAGCTGGCCAGCCATTGAAAGCTCTCGCCCAGGGGAATGACCTGGTAATGTCCGGCGATGCTCAGGCCGAGCAGGGGGATGAACACGCGCAGTCCGGAGGCCGCGCTCAGACCGATGCCGACCAGAACGCCGATGAGGGTTTCCATGCATGCTCCTGCAGGCTAGTGTTTCAGGTTCGCTTAGATTAACCTGAGGGCCCCGTATCCACAAACAAAGCCCCCGCATGCTCAACAGCGACCGCGCACTGACCCGCAAAGACATCGACACGCTCGGCCTGTCCGCACTCGGCGGTGCGCTCGAATACTACGACTTCATCATCTTCGTGTTCCTTGCCGCCAGCATCGGGCAGCTGTTCTTCCCGCCGGACATGCCGGTCTGGCTCAAGCAGCTGCAGGTGTTCGGCATCTTCGCGGCCGGCTATCTGGTGCGGCCGATCGGCGGTCTGCTGATGGCGCACTTCGGCGACATCGCCGGGCGCAAACGCATGTTCACCTTCAGCCTGATGCTGATGGCGGTACCGACCTTCATCATGGGCCTGTTGCCGACCTATGCCCAGATCGGCATCTGGGCCCCGATCCTGCTGCTGCTCATGCGCCTGCTGCAGGGCGCTGCGGTCGGCGGTGAAATCCCCGGCGCCTGCGTGTTCGTGTCCGAGCACGTGCCGCGGCGTTACGTCGGCCTGGCCAGCGGCACGCTGTTCTCCGGATTCACCACCGGCATCCTGCTCGGTTCGCTGGTCGCCTCCGGCGTCAACCGCTACTTCACGCCGGAGGCGGTGCAGGATTACGCCTGGCGTCTGCCGTTCCTGCTCGGCGGCGTGTTCGGCGTGTTCGCGCTCTACCTCCGCCGCTGGCTGGAGGAAACGCCGGTGTTCCTCGCCATGAAGGCCGATGCCTCGCTGGAGGCCGGCCTGCCGCTGAAGCGGGTGCTACGCGACCACAAAGCGCAGATCTGGCCGAGCATGCTGCTGACCGGATTTCTCAGCGTCGGCATCGTCACCGTGACGTTGCTGACGCCGAGCATCTTGCAGACCCAGTTCAGTTATCCGGCCGCCGATGCTCTGCAGGCCAATAGCATCGCCATCGTCTGTCTGACCCTCGGCTGCATCTTCTGGGGCGCGCTGGCCGACCGCATCGGTGCTTACCGCGTGCTGCTGCTCGGCGGTATCGCTTTGGCTGCGTCGAGTTATGTGTTCTATCACGCCCTGCCGGCACCTGCGATGCAAACCATACTGCTGTACAGCCTGACTGGATTCAGTCTGGGATCGGTGGCGGTGGTGCCGATGGTTCTGGTCGGCCTGTTTCCGCCGGCCGTCCGCTATTCCGGCTTTTCCTTTTCCTACAACGTCGCGTACTCGGTGTTCGGTGGCTTCGCACCGATGCTGGTGGCGTTCTGGCTGAAATCCGATGTGTTGGCGCCGGCGCACCTGCTGGCCATCGTCTGCGCATTTGCCATTGCGATGGCGCTGTATCTGCCGAGCAAGGAGCAGCGGGAGGGCTGAGGCTTTACTGCTTCGCGCAGGATTTCCCGGCAGGCAGACGGTTCATTTTCACCTCGCCGATTTCCTTGAACTGTCCGCCCATTTCGCC
>NZ_JAPDUI010000068.1 GCF_025980345.1 Arenimonas sp. GDDSR-1
CTTGGGTGGCGGCGTACTGCTGCAGGCGGCCAGCAAGGCCAGGGGCAAACAAAAGACGAATCGGGACATGCGCCGGAGTGTAGCATGCGCCTGCACAACTGCTTTTCCCCAAGCAGCCGGCGCCGGCGTAAAAAACAGCATCCATTCAACCAGAATCCCCGCCATGAGCACCGATACCCCGCCCGACCGTCTCGCCCTCGATAACCGCAGCCCGTATTTCAACGAGGCCGCCCTCGACCGCGGCATCGGCATACGCTTCAAAGGCGTGGAATACACCAATGTCGCCGAATACTGCGTGTCGGAAGGCTGGATCCGGCTGCCGGTCGGCAAGTCGCTCGACCGCCGCGGCAACGCCATGACCTTCAAGCACATCGGTCCGGTGGAAGTCTGGTATCTGACCTGAAGCGGTTAGCTTCAACGGCAACTCCGCACCTGAAAATCCGCACTCTGTTGCACCGGCTTCGTGGTCTTCAGCAAGGACCGCGGGCTGAATTCTGGAATGCTTGGGACCTTACCAAAACTTGTCGTCACTGCGCTTGGCCACTGTAGCCACGCAGAATTCGGCCATGCGCCGCAACAGGTCTTCCGGCAGGGGCTCGCGGTAGGCGATTTTCAGGAAGTGAGCGGTGGTGGTGTGCGCCGCCAGTTCGCTGTGGAAGGCCGCCATTGCCGCGGCGCCGGGCGCGAAACTCAGATGCGCTTTATGCGCCGAGTAGGCGAATACGAAACGCGGCTCCACGAAAAACGGATTGCCCCACTTCAGCACCTCGGTGGCGGCGGGCGCCGCCTGGCGAAGCAGGGCACGCAACCGCTTCAGGTGCGCTTGGGCTTCGGCCGGGGCGGCGGCATGATATGCATCGACGGTTTTCGGGCGGGCGGCAGGCATGACGGGCTCCTTTGCAACGGGAATCAGGATGCCATAAGCAATGCTTTGAGCAAACGCCGGCGTTTGTTCAAGGCGGCGGCAAGATAGGAAAACCCGGAGAGCTGCTGATACGGCAGGCGTCCGCCGGGTCCGTCGGCCACACGGCTGACGTACAGGTGCGATGATGCGGCCAATGCGAACAGGTCGGTCAGCATGTCGCGGTTCAGCTGCCCGGCCGGAATGCCCGCCGCGCGACCATGCACATGGATCGGCCGGCCGCCCAGATCCGGCACTTCGCTCACCGTGACGATTTCAGCGCGCTTGAAGGTTTTCCGCGCCAGGGCAATCACTTCGGCGTTGTCACTGCACACCAGCACCCTGCGGCCGGCCAGCCTGCCGAGAAGCGTGCCGAAAAAAAGACCGACATCGCTGACGTAATCGGTATGGCGCACATGGATCGCATCGTAATCGGACCCGAGTCCGGCGATGCGCCCGCGGATGTACTGCGCCAGCACCGGTTGCAAGCGCAGACGGCGCAGGGCATCCAGCGAAACGGTGCCGCCGCCATGCTGGTGATGCAACAGACAGGTTTGGGGATAGGAGCGCCCGGCATCGAAGCGCAGCGGTTCGTGGCTTGAGGCATCGACGAATCCCCAGGCCTGATCGCTCCAGATTTTTTCGTAGTCGGCGAGCCGGCCCTGCAGCGCGACGGGGAAAACGCTGGCCGCATTCAACTGCTGCAGGCGCTCCTTGCTCAGCTGCAGTTCGGCATGCCGGCCATCGGCCGTGCGGAAGTACGCTGAGAAATCATCCCCGAACATCGTCGCGGCGGAATCGACGATCAGGGTCCGGTTCTCGGTTTCGGCATAGCGCCAGCACAGTTCGATCTGGCACAGCATGTCGTTGAAGCCGCCTTCCGGGCGGCACAGCAGATAGCGCTCAGACACCGCGGTGCTTGCCGTGGTACGGCGCATACCAGGCCTTGATGGCGGCGATGTCGGCGGCCATGTCATCGCTGAGATGGAACACCCGGCCGACGCCGATGGTTTTGCTCGGATAATCGAAATACACGCAGACCACCGGCACATCGGCTTTTTTCGCGATTTTCCAGAATCCGGTTTTCCACTGCGTCACCGCGCGGCGGGTGCCTTCGGGCGCGAGCACGAACCACATGCGTTCGGCTTCGATCATCTGCTCGGCGACCTGATCGGCGATGCCGCCGGGATTGGCGCGGTTGACCGGAATGCCGCCCAACCATTTCAGCAGACCGCCAAGCGGCCAGAAAAACACTTCCTGCTTGCCCATGAACACGATATGCAGATCCATCGCCACTTTCGCGATCAGGCCGTGGATGGCATCCCAGGCCGAGGAATGCGGTGCGCCGACCACCACCATTTTTTTCAGGTCCGGCCACTCCCCGACCATCTTCCAGCCGCTGATCGACAACAGGCGTTCGGCCAAGCGACGGAGCCAGGGCGGCGTGTTGGCGGGCGGCGCATTGGGCGGCAATGGCAGTACGTTCGACATCAATCCTCGCTGGCGCCGGGGGCCTGACGCTGCTGTTTGAGTGTGCCATGCGCCCGTTTGTTTTCCAAGCGCCGGCGCTGCGAGGCGCGGGTCGGTTTGGTGGCCACGCGCGGCTTCGGCGGCTCAAGCACCGAACGCACCAGCGCCGCCAGGCGCTGGCGGGCGTCTTCACGGTTCTGTTCCTGACTGCGGAAGCGCTGCGCCTGGATGATGATTTCGCCGGATTCGGTGATGCGCTGGTCGCGCTTTTTCGCCAGGCGCTGCTTGACCGCGTCCGGCAGCGCGGCGCAGGCCCAGATGAAAAAACGCAGCTCGATGGCGGTCGAGACCTTGTTGACGTTCTGGCCGCCCGGCCCGCTGGAGCGGATGGCGCGCTCGGTGATGTCCTGCTCGGGAATGACGATGCTCTCGCTGACCGCAATCATGCCGGCACCGGCAAGCCGAAGAAGGCGCGGGCGGTGGCGGTGCTGACGGCGGCGGTCTGCTCCGGGGTTTCCCCGCGGTCGCGCGCCAGTTCTTCCACGATGTGTTGCAGGTACATCGGCTCGTTGCGGCGATGCGAAGGCATCGGCCGGACCGTGCGCGGCAGCAGATACGGCGCATCGGTTTCGATCATCAGGCGGTTGGCCGGAATGTTCTTGACGATGTCGCGCAGATGGCCGCCGCGGCGCTCGTCGCACAGCCAACCGGTGATGCCGATATAAAAATCGGCATCGAGGCAATCGAACAGCTCTTCGCGCGTACCGGTGAAACAATGCACCACGGCCGGGCCGATGCGGCCTTCGAACGCCTTCATCACGCCCATGAAATCGGCATGCGCATCGCGCTGGTGCAGGAACAGCGGCTTGCCGAGCTCGGCAGCCAGCTCAAGCTGCACTTCGAACGCACGGCGCTGCGCCGGACGCGGCGCCAGATCGCGGAAATAGTCCAGACCGCACTCGCCGACCGCCAACACCTCGGCATGGGTGTGCAGGGCGCGCAGTTCAGCCAGGCCCTCGGCGGTCACTTCCAGCGCGTGATGCGGATGCACGCCGGCGGTGGCATACAGAAACCCCGGGTGCGCCTGAGCCAAGGCCAAGGCTTTCGGCGAGCCCTCGCGGGAGGCACCGGTCACCACCATCTGCGAAATGCCGGCCGAGCGCGCACGGGCCAGCACCGCGTCCAGATCGTGGTCGAAGCTTTCATGGCCGAGGTTGGCGCCGATGTCGATCAATTCCATGCCGCTATTGTACCGTTGCCGACCGCGGCAAGCGGTCCGGCGAGCGCATACAATAGCCGCATGCCCGATTTCCCCATCCAGACCCTGCTGCCGGACATTCTCGATGCGCTGGCAAACCACCCGCGTCTGGTGCTGGAAGCGCCGCCTGGCGCCGGCAAGACCACACAGGTGCCGCTGGCCCTTCTGGACGCACCCTGGCGCGAAGGCCGGAAAATCCTGATGCTGGAACCCCGTCGCGTTGCGGCCCGTGCGGCCGCCGGCTTCATGGCCCAACAGGTCGGCGAGGCCGTGGGGCAACGCATCGGTTACCGCATCCGGTTCGAATCCAAGGTTTCCGCAGCCACGGAAATTGAAGTGCTGACCGAAGGCCTGCTGACCCGTCGCATCCAGGACGATCCGCTGCTGGAGGACGTGGCGGCGATTATCTTCGACGAATTCCACGAACGCCATCTTGCCGGCGATCTGGGCCTGGCCATGGCACGCGATATCCAGCAGCAGCTGCGTCCGGATCTGCGGCTGGTGGTGATGTCAGCCACGCTCGACGGCGAGCGTCTGGCGAAACAGCTCGATGCGCCGCGTCTGAGCAGCGAAGGCCGTAGCTTTCCGGTGGAAACCGCGCACTTTCCGGCGCGCAAGGACGAAGCGTTGATCGCGCAATGCCGACGCGCCGTGGAACAGGCCCTCCAGCAGCATCCGGGCGATGTGCTGGTGTTTCTCCCCGGCCGCCGCGAAATCCAAACGCTGCAGGATACGCTGGCACCCTTGACTTCGGCGCAGCTGGAAGTGCTCGCCCTGCACGGCGATCTGCCGATTGAACAGCAGGGCCGGGTGCTGCTGCCGGCCGGCAACGGCATCCGGCGCGTGGTGGTGGCCAGCAATGTCGCCGAGTCCAGCGTGACCCTGCCGGGTGTGCGCGTGGTGATCGATTCCGGGCTGGCGCGCGAGCCGCGTTATGATCCGAACTCGGGCTTCAGCCGTTTGCAGACCGTGAGCATTTCGCAGGCCTCGGCCGATCAACGCAGCGGCCGCGCTGGACGCGTCAGCAGCGGCTGGAGTTACCGGCTGTGGCCGGCCTCGCAGCGGCTGGAACCGATGCGCCGTGCCGAAATCCAGCATAGCGAGCTGAGCCCTCTGGCGCTCGAACTGGCGGCTTGGGGCGGCACCGAACTGCCTTTCATCGACCCTCCGCCGACCGGCGCCCTTCAGGCGGGGCGTGATTTGCTGGCCGCGCTGGGCGCACTCGATGGTGACCGGCGCATCACCGCGCTGGGCCGGCGCATGCTCGGTCTGGGCACGCACCCGCGTCTGGCCGCCATGTTGCTGGCCGTGCATGACGACTCCGAAAAAGCGCTGGCCTGCGATCTGGCCGCGCTGATTGACGCGCGTGATCCGCTGATCGGCGCCCGCCGCGAGGATTGGCAGTCGCGCTGGCAAGCCTTGGCCGACCTGCGGGCGCGCCGCCCGCCGCAGGGCGCCAGCAGCAGCGGCCTGAAACTGATCGATGCCGCCGCATCGCAATGGCGGCGCCGCCTACGCTGCGATGCTTTGCCTCCGGCATCGGTGCCGGCGCATGCACTCGGCGATGTGCTGCTGCATGCGTTTCCCGACCGCATCGGACGGCAACATGACAGCGAACCGCTGCGCTATCAGCTCTCGGGCGGGCGCATGGCACGCCTGCATCCGGACAGCAGCCTGTATGGTGAGCCGTGGCTATGTGCCAGCGAGCTGAAGTTCGACGCCAAGGAAGCGCTGATTCTACGGGCCGCGCCGCTTGATTGGCACCGTCTCGAACAGGATTTTCCGGAACGCTTCGTCACCAGCGACAGCGTGCGCTGGGATGAGCGCAGCAATGCCCTGGTTGCCCGCCGCGAACGGCGTTTCGACCAGATTGTGCTGTCCAGTCAATCCGGCGGCAAGGTCGATTCCGAGCAGGCCGCCGCCGCGCTGTGCGCCTTGGTGCGCCAGAAAGGTCTGCACATCCTGCCCTGGACCGAAAAGGCGCTGCAGTTCCGTCTGCGGGTCTGCCGCCTGCGTGAATGGTTGCCTGAAATGCCCTTGCCGGATTTATCGGAGCCGGCGCTTCTGGCCACCCTGGAAGATTGGCTGCAGCCGGCGCTGCGCGGCAAATCGCGCCTGGACAGCCTGGATGCGGCGGCACTGGGCGATGCGCTGTACGGGCTTTTCGACTGGAACACGCGCCAGCAGATCGACCGGCTGGCACCGACATCGCTGAAGGTGCCGTCCGGCATCGAGCGCGCGATTGCCTACGCCGAAGACGGGCCGCCGGTCTTGGCGGTCAAACTGCAGGAACTGTTCGGTCTGGCCGAATCACCGCGCATCGCCGACGGCCAGGTAACGGTGATGCTGCACCTGCTTTCCCCGGGCGGCAAGCCGCTGCAGATCACCCAGGATCTGAAGAATTTCTGGAACAGCACCTATGCGGAAGTGCGCAAGGAAATGAAAGGCCGTTATCCGCGTCACCCCTGGCCGGAAGATCCGTGGAATGCACCAGCCACCCATCGCGCCAAGCCGCGGGGAACCTGATAGGCTGAATGCTCATTCGGTCCTGCAGGGAAAAACGATGCGCGCACCTTTAGCTTTTATCAGCCTCGCACTGCTTCTGCCGGTAACTGTAACGGCCGCAGACGATGCCTGTCCGGCACCGGTCGCCGCCGCGCCCTCCGAAATCGATACCGCCGCCTTGGACGCCTATATCGAAAAAGGCCTGAAGGATTGGCAGCTGCCCGGACTGTCGGTCGCGGTGGTGCAGAACGGCCGCCCGGTGTATGTGAAGGGTTTCGGCGTGCGGGCTCTGGGCGCGCCGCAGAAGGTCGATGCACAGACCCTGTTCGGCATGATGTCGACCACCAAGGCGATGACCGCTTTGGCGGTGGCGATGCTGGTCGATGACGGCAAGCTGGCCTGGGACGATCCGGTCAGCAAACATCTGCCCGGCTTCGCGCTGTCCGATCCGTTCGTCACCCGTGATCTGAAAGTGCGTGATCTGCTGACCCACAACAGCGGCCTGGGCAACACCGACCTGCTGTGGGCGCGCGGCGATCTGGATTCGAAACAGATCATCGCCCGCCTGCGCGATGTGCCGCTGTCGTATTCCCTGCGCGACGGTTTCGCCTACCAGAACGTGATGTACCAGGTGGCCGGTGAAGTGATCGAAGCCGCCGCCGGCGAGGGCTGGGAGCAGGTCATCCAGAAACGCATTCTGACACCGTTGGACATGGACCGCTCGCGCCCGACCCTGGCCGCGATGCTGGCGATGCGCGACGGCAATGTTTCGCGCGCGTATTTCGAGATCGACGGACGCATCCGCGCGATTGCCGAATCGCCGGTGGATGCCGTTCCGGCCGCCGGCGCGGCATGGACCACCGCCGCCGATGCCGCGAAATGGCTCGGCTTCCTGCTCAACGACGGCTGTGCCGGCGGTAAGCGCCTGGTGTCTTCGGCCAATTTCCGCGCATTGCTGAAACCGCAGGTGATGGTGCCCGCCAACGAGTTCTATCCGACCGCCAAGCTGACCCGGCCGCACTGGATGAGTTACGGCTACGGCTGGTTCCAGCAGGATTACCGTGGCCGCTTCGTGGCCATGCACACCGGGTCGATGGACGGACGCACCGCCATCATCGGCCTGATGCCGGATGAACATCTGGGCATCGCCGTATTCGGCAATCTCGACCATGCCGAATTCCGCCATGCCCTGCTGTGGAAACTGTTCGATGTGTACACCGACGCCGAACCGCGCGACTGGAGCACGGAATTTCTGGCCCTGTACGGCGGCATGAAAACCGAAGCCAAGGCCATGGAAGCCGAGCAGGAAAAAACCCGTATTGCCGGAACCAAGCCTGCGCATGCGCTTGCCGATTACACCGGCCGTTACCTGCACAAGGTCTACGGCGATGTGGTGATCAGCCGCAAAGGCGATGCGCTGCACATCGCGTTCGGGCCCTTGCCGGAAAACGCCGGAACGCTCCGGCACTGGCATTACGAGCGCTTCCGGGTTGCCTTCGGCGATGGCCGCTACGGCAGCAGCGATGTGGTGTTCCGGACCGGGGCCGATGGACGCGTGGCCGCCCTTCGTCTGTTCGACGACAGCAGCGAGGCCTTCGAGTTCGTGCGTGAAACACCGCCCTGATTGCTGCGAGCGTCCGATCTAAAAAAACCCGCCGATCGGCGGGTTTTGGTTCATCCGGCTTCGCTGCGCCATTGCCCCGGCGCCAAGCCATCAAGCCGGTGCGGGCCGACCGAGATGCGCACCAGGCGAAGACAGGGCAATCCGACCGCGGCGCACATGCGCCGAACCTGCCGGTTGCGGCCTTCCTTGATGGTCAGCTCCAGCCAGGATTCCGGTACGCTCTTGCGGAAGCGCACCGGTGGATCGCGCGGCCATAGCCAATCAGGGGCTTTTTCGAGCAGGCGCGCGGTGGCCGGCTGGGTCGGGCCGTCATTCAGCACCACCCCGGCACGCAACTGCGCCAGATGGGATTCATCGGCCACGCCTTCAACCTGGACCAGATAGGTTTTCGGCCATTTGAATTTCGGCGACGAGATCTGTGCAATGCGGGCACCGTCATCGGACAGCAGCAGCAGGCCTTCGGAATCGATATCGAGCCGGCCGGCGGCATACACGTCCTTCGGCAACCCGAACGCGGCCAGCGTCGGCCGCGGCGGCATGCTCTGGTCGGTGAATTGCGTCAGCACGCCATAGGGCTTGTTGAAAGCGATTAACATAACCCAGTGTAACCGCAAAAAGAGCAGGTCCGCCGATGATTTCCGTCCATCCCCTGAAACGCCTGCGCCGTTTCGCCGAACCCTACCGCAGGGCGATACGCCGTGGCGTGCTGTATTCGGTGCTGAACAAGGCGTTCGACGTGCTGCCGGAAATCCTGATCGGCGTCGCGGTCGATGTCGTGGTCAACCAGCGCGAATCGTTTCTGGCCCGTCTCGGCATCGCCGATCCGATGCAGCAGCTCTGGCTGCTGGTCGGCCTCACCGTACTGGTGTGGGTCTGCGAATCGCTGTTCGAATATCTGCATCGTCTGGTCTGGCGCAATCTGGCGCAAAATCTGCAGCATGATCTTCGCCTGGAGGCGTATTCGCATATCCAGCGCCTGCCGCCGGATTTCATCCAGGAAGAACGCTCCGGCCGTTTGATGGCGGCCCTGAATGAAGACGTCAACCAGATCGAGCGCTTCCTCAACACCGGCGCCAACGACCTGATCCAGGTCGGCGTATCTTCGCTACTGGTCGGCGCGGTGTTCTTCTCGCTCACTGCCAGCACCGCGGTGCTGGCCCTGCTGCCGATTCCACTCATCCTGTTCGGCACCTTCTGGTTCCAGAAGCGTCTGTATCCGCGTTATGCCGCGGCGCGTGAAGCCGCCGCCGGCGTGTCCAACCGGCTGGCCAACAACCTGCAGGGCATGAGCACCATGCCTATACCGCCGAAAACTTCGAGGCCGAACACCTGCGCGCGGCCAGCGACGGCTTTCGCGAACATAATCGCGAAGCAATCCGTTATTCGGCGGCAATCACCCCGGTCATCCGCATGGCGATTCTGGCCGGCTTCGTGATGACCCTGCTGTACGGCGGAGCACTGGTTCTCAAGGGCGAGCTCGGGGTCGGCAGTTATTCGGCGTTGGT
>NZ_JAPDUI010000069.1 GCF_025980345.1 Arenimonas sp. GDDSR-1
GCCGGGAATCAAGTCCGCGCAGAACACCACGCTCTCCGAACTGCCGCGGATTTCGGCCAACAGAAGACCGGGCGTGTGGCCATCGGAATGATGAAAGTGCACGGCATCGCCCAATGTCGGCGTGGTATCCCCGGACACCAGTTCCAGACGGCCGCTGGCCGCTAAAAGCGCATTGAGCTCAGGCACGAAACTGGCGCGATCACGCGGATGCGGATGCTGCGCACGCTGCCAATGCTCGGCGCCGACCACGAATACCGCATTCGGGAACAACAGGCGCAGCGGCTGACCCTCCTGCCATGGCGCCAGCAGGCCGCCGGCATGATCGAAATGCAGATGCGATAACACCACTACATCGATATCGGCATCGCTCAGGCCAATGCGGGCAAGTTCGTCCAAGAGGACATGCCCTGCTTCCTGGATACCGTAGCGTTCGCGCAGTTTCGGTTCGAAAAAAGCACCGACACCGGTTTCAAACAGTACCCTTTTACCATTGATGCCCTCGACAAGCAGCGCACGGCAGGCCAGATCGATGCGGTTCAGATCATCGACCGCGACCCATTTGTCCCACATCGGCTTCGGGGCATTGCCGAACATGGCGCCGCCATCGAGTTTCTGCGAATTCCCCAGCAAGGACCAGGCTTTCATGGCTTCACCTTGGATTGTGCATCGACGACCTTGCCCAGTCCGACCGGATTGCGTGGATCGCTTCCGGTGCTGAGCCGATTGGCGGATTTATCCCAGCTGACGGTCTGCAGATTGCCCCAGGTGTCGCTGGAGCGCCTGCCGTCCGCCGTATCTTCGGGCGTGTTGACGGTATGTCCCATCGCGCGCAGCGCCGTAACGACATCCGCCGGCAGGGCATTGCGCTCGGTCGACAGCGCATCCGGTTGCCACTGATGGTGGTAGCGCGGCAAAGCCGCGACCGATTGCGCATCCAGTCCATCGGCGTAGCCCAGAACACCGAGCAGGACCATGGTGATGATCCGGCTGCCGCCCGGAGTGCCGAGCACGGCAACACGCTCTTTCGATTCCATGAAGGTCGGCGTCATCGAGCTGAGCATGCGCTTGCCCGGTTTCGGGGCATTGGCGTCATAGCCCATGACACCGAAGGCATTCGGCGTTCCGGACTTCAGGGCGAAATCATCCATTTCGTTGTTGAGCAGTACGCCGGTTCCCGGCGGAATCAGGCCGGAGCCGAACAGCAGGTTGACCGTCTGCGTCCCCGCTACGCGGTTGCCCTCGGCATCGATGATGGAAAAATGGGTGGTGTCCTCGTCTTCCAGCGGCGTCTGCTCGCCGGACAGCAGATTACTGGGCGTGGCTTTACCCGGATGGATGGTGGCGCGCAAGCCTGCGGCATAATCGGGACTGGTCAGGGTGCGCTGCGGCACCTGCACGAAATCAGGGTCGCCCAGATAGAAAGTCCGGTCACGGAAGGCCCGGCGCATGGACTCGGTCACCAGGTGGGTGCGCTGCGTCTGCGTCAGCGCTTTGAGATCCCAGGGTTCCAGAATCTGCAGCATCTGCGCCAGGGCGATGCCGCCGGAGGACGGCGGCGGCGCCGTCACGATCTGCCACCCGTCGTATTCGAAACGGATCGGGGTGCGTTCGCGGATGCGGTATTCGGAGAGTTCCTTCGCGCTCCACTCGCCGCCTTCGGCCTTGACTCCGGCCAGAAGCTTGGCGGCGACCTCGCCCTTGTAGAAGCCGTCATGGCCTTTGGCCGCCAACAGCTCCAAAGTCCGGGCCAGATCGGGCTGACGCAGCAGTTCGCCCTCGGCCGGCGGATTGCCGTCGGCAAGAAACACGCCACGCGTTCCGGAATAGCGCTCCATCACGTCACGCCGGGCTGTGTAGCCATTGGCCAGACGGGCATACACCGGAAAACCGTCACGTGCGGTGCGGATGGCCGGTGCCAGCGAAACCGAGAGCGGCAGGCGGCCATAGTTTTCAGCCAAATGCACCAAACCATCCGGCAAGCCGGGGATGCCGGCCGACCACGGTCCGTTGGTGGCGCGGTCACGGTTCAGCGCACCGGACGCATCCAGATATTTTTCCGGCGTGGCCGAAGCCGGCGCGGTCTCGCGCGCATCGATGAAATGGTCACGCCCGTTCTTGGCTTCGTGCAGCAGGAAGAAACCGCCGCCGCCCAATCCCGAACTGATCGGCTCGACCACCGAAAGCGTGGCTGAAACCGCAACGGCGGCATCGAAGGCATTGCCGCCTTTGGCCAGAATCTCCAATCCGGCTTCGGTGGCCAGATAGTGTGCCGAAGCCACCGCGTTCTGCTTCGGCTGCTGCGACTGCGGCGCTTTGGCCACAAGAAGGCCCGGAGCCAGCAAAACGGCAATCAGCAGATGACGGAGTTTCATGCACTTTCTTCCTGAAGACGGAGGAGTTTCAACAGCAGCTGCTGTTCGGTTTCCGGATGGGCCGGATCCTTGTCGATGCATTCGACCGGACAGACCACCACGCATTGGGGTTCATCGAAATGACCCACGCATTCGGTGCAGCGCTCCGGGTGGATGATGTAGATCTCCTCGCCCTGGGTGATGGCCTGGTTCGGACAGGCCGGTTCGCAGACATCGCAGTTGATGCACAGGGAGTTGATCAGAAGTGCCATGGCTTCAAACCAAAGCGGCCCGGCAGTGCCGAGCCGCATTCGGGAATTTTCCGTCGATTACTGGACTTCTTCGAACAGGAAGCCGCCGCCGGCCGCTTCAACCGCGGCTTTGACGCGCTCGGCATCTTCCGATTTGCCGATGAACAGCACATGCGAACCGCTCAATGCGGTCGGTACGGCGCCGGTAAAGGCTTCAACGATGAAGTCGGCCATGGTTTTGCTGTCGGGCGAACCGAACACGAGCAGATTGCCTTTGGTGACGGTGCGTTCGATGGCCGGCTTCACCACATCCATCTGGCGGCTGTACGGGCTGGAAACTTCCGGGTTTTTCGGGTCGTTGTCGGCGGTCTTGCTGTTGACCGGCAGGAAATAGGGAATGGTGCGGTCGGTGACCACTTCCTGGTATTCCGGCTTGACCGCAACCGAGCTCAGATACTGCTTCCAGGCCATGCTGTCATCGCTGGTGGGAACCGCGACCACGGCCGGCGCGGCGTCTTTGCTTTCTTCTTCTTTCTTGCCGCAGGCCGACAGAGCCAGGCTCAGGACCAGAACGGATGCGGTGATGATGTGACGAGACATAGGAACCCCTCAGGTTAATGTGTTGTGGATTGTTTCCATTTTGCCGCCAATGCCGACTGCACATTGGCCGGGACGAACTCGGAGACGTCGCCGCCAAGACGCGCCACTTCGCGCACCAGCGATGACGAGATGAAGCTGAACTGCTCGGACGGTGTCAGGAAAACGGTTTCGGCATCCGGAATGAGATGGCGGTTCATGCTGGCCAGCTGGAATTCGTACTCGAAATCCGAAACCGCCCGCAGCCCGCGCAGCAGGACGCCGGCCTTGACTTCATCGACGAAACGCGCCAACAGACCGTTGAAGCCGAGCACGCGGATATTGGCATAATCGCGCAGCGAATGCTCGGCCATGGCCACACGCTCTTCAAGACTGAACACCGGCTGTTTATTCGGGCTCTGGGCAACCGCCAGAATCACCGTATCGAACAGCAAAGACGCCCTGGCGACCAAATCGACATGACCGTTGGTGATCGGGTCGAAGGTGCCGGGATAGACCGCTGTCCGGTGGGTATTTTGGCGCATGAAGAGCTCGAATCGGTGACCGCCGATAGTGTATCAGCCATTCACCGGTTTATGCCATTGCGCCAGCAAATACTTGGAATGCCTGGTTTTTCCGCTTTTTTCAGGGTGCAGACCCGGCGGCAGATCCCATTTGGCTTCGCCGGCTATTTCGACATAGACCCAGGCCCCGTCGGCAAGTACCGGCAGCAGCACGGGCCAGAGCCGGGGCCAAATCGCGCTGGCAAACGGCGGATCGAGAAAGACGCCGTCAAATTGCCGTCCGGCATTGGCAGATAACCAGGCCAGGGCATCGGCGTGCACGATCTGCATGCCGCTGACCTTAAGGCGCTCCTGACAGGCGCGCAGATTGGCGGCCGCAGCGGCATCTTGCTCGAGCAGAACCACGTCGGCCGCCCCGCGGGAAGCGGCCTCGAAACCGAGCGCCCCGGATCCGGCGAAAACATCCAGCACCCGCCGGCCGGCAAGCTTCATGGCCAGCCAGTTGAACAGGGTCTCGCGGGTACGGTCGGGCGTCGGGCGCAGACCATCACGCTCGACCACCGGCAATTTCGAGCCGCGAAGCGTACCGGCTATAATGCGGACATGGCCTTGCCCTGTTGTTCGCACGCACCGCCCCCATATCTTCCGTATCTCCGCTTATTGTGACGCAGAATCGCCTTATGTTCGATTTTTTGAAGAAAAAGCCCAAGCCCGAAACCGGCAAGCCGGAAGCTCCCGCAATCGGCGAGGACACGGAGGTCATTCTGAGCACGCCCGAAGCGGTCAAGCAGACCGTGGCGAAAAGCCTGTTCGCGCGCACCTTCGGCAGTCTGTTCTCGCGCAACCCGAAACTCGATCCCGACTTCCTCGATGAACTGGAAACCGCGTTGATCAGTGCCGATGTCGGCGTGCGCGTCAGCGCCGAGATCATGGCAGATGTCCGCAAACGCTTCAAAGCCCGCGAGTATCCCGATACCGACGCCCTGCTCGCCGACTTGCGCGGCCGCCTGCTCGCCATTCTTGAACCGGTGGCGAAGCCACTGCGCATCGAAGCCCCGGAAGGTCCGTTCGTGCTGCTGACCGTTGGCGTCAACGGTGTCGGCAAAACCACCACCATCGGCAAGCTGGCACGGCGTTTCCAGAGCGAAGGCCACAGCCTGATGCTCGCCGCCGGCGATACCTTCCGCGCCGCGGCGGTCGAACAGCTGCAGATCTGGGGCGAACGCAATGGCGTTGCCGTCATCGCGCAGGGACAGGATGCCGATCCGGCTTCGGTCGCCTTCGATGCCTATCAGGCTGCGCGTTCGCGCGGGTTCGACATCCTGATTGCCGATACCGCAGGACGGCTGCATACCCAGACGCACCTGATGGCGGAATTGGCCAAGATCAAACGCGTCATCGCCAAAATCGATGCGGCGGCACCGCATGAGGTGCTGCTGGTCATCGACGGCACCACGGGACAGAACGCCATCAATCAATGCCGCGCCTTCCACGACGCCGTGGGCGTTACCGGCCTGGTGGTGACCAAACTCGATGGCAGCGCCAAAGGCGGCGTGCTGTTCGCGCTGGCGCGTGAATTCGGCATTCCAATCCGTTACATCGGCCTTGGCGAACAACCGCAGGATCTGCGCGAGTTCGATCCGATCGCCTATGTCGACGGTCTGTTGCCGCAGCACCGGTAAATGACCGATTCCGATTTCGCCGCCCGTCTGCTGGCGTGGCACAGCGTCTTTGGCCGGCATGATCTGCCTTGGCAGCGCCCGCGCACGATGTACCGGGTCTGGTTGTCGGAAATCATGCTGCAGCAGACCCAGGTCCAGACGGTCATCCCCTACTTTGAAAACTTTCTGGAACGCTTTCCGGAGCTGTCCGATCTTGCGGCTGCGCCGTCCGACGCGGTCATGAGTGCCTGGGCCGGTCTGGGCTATTACTCGCGCGCACGCAATCTGCACAAAGCCGCACAGTGGTGCATGATCCACCACAACGGGCGTCTGCCGGAGGATTACGATGCCCTGCTGGCACTGCCCGGCATCGGCCGCTCCACGGCCGGCGCGATTCTCAGTCAAGCCTGTGGCGCACGTCATGCCATCGTCGATGGCAATGTCAAACGGGTGTTGACCCGGTACTTCGCCATTGCCGGCGATGCCGCCAGCACCGCGGTGGACCGGCAACTGTGGCAGCTGGCGGAAAGACTTCTGCCGGAAAAAAAGATGGCCGATTACAGCCAAGCCATCATGGATCTGGGCGCCACGGTCTGTACCAGCCGAAAACCGCAATGCACACGCTGTCCGCTTGCCCAGGACTGCCGCGCTTTGGCGCAAGGCAATGTCCTGGACTATCCGGGGCGCAAACCGGCGAAATCGATTCCCGAACGCGAAACCCATGTGCTGCTTTTACGCACGGCTTCCGGCGAAATTCTGCTCGAGCAGCGCCCGGACAAAGGCATCTGGGGTGGACTTTATTCCCTGCCGGAAGCCGGCGATACCGAACAGGCGTCAACACGGGCCGAAGATTTCATCAGCGGCAACGCGTCTGCACCGCTGGCATTGCCGGCCTTTGCGCATACCTTCAGCCATTTCCGGCTGATCATCCAGCCGTTGCTGTGGGATGCCTGCACGGCCAAAACGCAAATCAGGGATAATGCCCGCATGCGCTGGGCAACGCCGGATGAGCTGCCCGAGCTCGGTCTGCCCGCCCCCATTCAAAAACTGCTGAAGAGACTGCCATGAGCCGAACCGTTTACTGTGTAAAAACCGGAATTGAAACGGAGGGTCTAGATTTCGCACCATGGCCGGGCGAACTCGGCAAGCGGGTGTTCGAACATATCGGCAAGTCCGCCTGGGCCGACTGGCTGGCACACCAGACCATGCTGATCAATGAAAACCGGCTGTCGCCGCTCGACCCGAAACACCGGGCTTTCCTGCAGGAGGAAATGCAGAAGTTCCTGTTCGAGGGCGGTGCCGAAAAACCCGGGGGCTACACACCCGCCTGAATCAAGTGCCGGCCTTGGCGGCTTCCCGCTCGGCTTTCTGCGCGGCCTTCATCGCCTTGACGTCCACCGGGCGGATTTCCAGAATCTTGCAACTGCGTCCACCGATGCGCAGCGCATCGAATTTCGCATTCAAGGTCGAGGTCTTGTTGTCCACGCCGATGGCCATGGCGGTCGGAAGATCCGGACAGAAATCCTCGATTTCGACCAGATAGGCACGGCTCATCGACTCGTAGAGCAGCACGGTATGCCGGCCGAGCGGTTCAAAATCATAACTGCGCGAAAACGGCACACTGGATTTCGGCTCCGCAGCGAATCGGGTCACGAATTCACGACGCTGCTCCATTTTACTCAGCCGTTCCGTTTTGCGGTCCTGCGCACCGGCTGTTCCGGCAATGACGGCAACGAGTAAGAACATTCCTTTTAGACGCATGGTGGGCACCTCGATTATTGGTTCGGACGGTTTACCCTATCAAAATCGGCCAAATTCCGCCATGCGGCCGACAACGGCATTCAGGGCCGCGTCAGCACGGCGGGCTTGCGGAAAACCGCCCCAGGCTCTACAATAGCGGTCTGAAAGTGCATGCACTTCGGCCAATTAGCTCAGTTGGTAGAGCAAGGGATTGAAAATCCCTGTGTCCTTGGTTCGATTCCGAGATTGGCCACCATCCATGAAAAACCCCGCCAAAGCGGGGTTTTTCTTTGGCGTTCGGATCGATCAGAAGTGCATGCCGAAGGACAGGTAGTAGTTGCGGGGCATACCGTAATACGCGGTCTGGATGCCCGCGATGCTGGAGAACTCCTGGGCATCGGTCTTGTAGACCTTGTCGGTCAGGTTGCGGACGCCGGCACGGATGTGCCATTTGCCGTCGGCGGAATCCCAGTGCGAGTAAAGACCCAGAAGCGTATAGGCATCCTGGCGCAGACCCGGGGCGTTGTCGACCGACAGCCAGGTTTCGCTGCGGTACGACGCGTCACCACCAACGGTAATCAAGCTGCCATTGGCCAGCGGGAAGGCATGGTTGATCGCAAAGCGTGCGGTCAAATCCGGCGAAAAGGGCACATGCTGGTGCGATCCCGGCGGAATGCGCGGATCGGTGAACTTGTCGAACTGTGCATCCTGCCAGCCGAGCTGTCCGGAAATGACCAGATGCTCGCTGAGCTTGGCGATACCTTCGAACTCGATGCCATTGATGGTGGTCTTCTCGACGTTCAGCACCGGAAAGGCGAAGGTCGGAAGGAAATTGTCTGGATCCTGGACTTCCGAAACGCGCGCCTGGAAATCCTCATAGTTGCTGTGGAACACCGCGAAACGTCCGGTGTAGAACCCGTCTTCGGACTGCAGCTTCAGGCCGGCCTCATAGGACCAGACATACTCGGGACGGTAGGTTTCCGGAATCACCGTCGAGCGTCCGTTGAAACCGCCGGATTTGAAGCCACGGGTCGCCGAGAAATAGCCCATGCTGTTTTTGCTGAAGGCCTTCTGGATCGAGGCCGTCGGGGTCCAGGCAGACCAATCATCGCTGACGCTGAATGCGGCATCCGGGTCGCGGTTGCCGAGGGTGTCGGAATAATAGGACGTGGTGCGGGAATAGTCCTTGCTGTCCTTGCTGTAGCGCAGACCGGCCGACATCTCCCAACCGTCCTTGAACTGCCAGTTGCCGGTGGCGAAGAAGGCCATGCTCTTGTTCTGCAGATCGTCATCGGAAGTGCGAAGGAAGCTGATCGGATCGCCGAAGAACTTCAGGAAGTCATCGGAGTTGGATACCTGGCTCGAGGGCACCTGCTCGTCCATGTAATACAGGCCGAACACACCGTTGAAAGTGCGGCCATTGTCGTAATGCAGGTTCAGTTCCTGGCTGAGCTGCTTCTGGTCGAAGCTCAGGAAGATATCGGCCAACTGGTATTCCGAAGCGTCCATATCGATATGGGAGGCGACATCGAGGGTGCGGTAGCCCGTAATGGAATGCAATTCCAGCTCTGGCGAGAGATTCCACTCCATGGTGACGTTGATGCCCTGCTGGGTCAGGTCCTGGCCTTCGTCGCCGGTAAACGACGTGCTGGACTTGAAATCATAGTCCCCGGTCGGCGGCGCAACCAGTTGGGTATACGGATTGAAATTGATCGGATCATTGAACAGGGCGTAGCCCAGATCATAGGAATAAAGTCCGCCGGTCGGTTGGCCGAGTGTCAGTGCTTCGTCCTGCGTGGTGTAGTCCAGTGAAACCACGGCGCTGAAAGTGTCGCTGGGCTTGAACGCCAGCTT